>DATHLW010000484.1:0-4498 GCA_035487675.1 Mucilaginibacter sp.
ATGATCGGCTCTGTCACGGTCACCTGTCCGCTTAGTTCACCCAGGCGGTGCGCATCAAAATACAACTTATCCATTACCCTCAAACTCTCCTGACTTGAAAAATAGGTTTGATAACCAAGATTGCTGTAATTAAACAGGTAATTGGGCTCGTGCAAAAATATTTTATTAAGGTATGAGGTAGATGTGGTTTCAAGGCTGTCTGTTTCTCCGTCCTCATCCAAATCAAAACGAGGATCAATAACTACCAGGTCAACCTTTTGCTCCAGTTCTTCATAAGCCATATACTGGGCATAGGTGATATCCTGTCCACCACCAATAATGATCGGTAGTATGTTTTTTTTGATCAATTCGCTTACCACCGTTTTCACCGCAAAGTAAGTATCTGTAATACTCGCTCCCTGGCGGATATTGCCTAAGTCGGCAATTTTAGTTTTGTAAGCACCTTCAAAAAGCAGGTACAGTTTCTCCCGCACATAATCAGGACCTAAGGCACAGCCTGGGTTATTTATGGCATTTCGGTCGTCCTGCACACCAATGATGGCAATGTCTGTTTTCTGTTCAAGGTCAGGAAAATCAACTGAATAGTGCGCGATCTTATCTCCCAAATGGCTGGAATAATAGCCATTTTTAGGTATCAGATTTTTCAGGTCGATCGGTGTAAAGAAATCAGATAAAGACATTCTTTTAAATGTGCAAATGTGTTGATGTGCAAATGTGCGTATTGATGTGCAGATGTGCAAATACGAAGATGTGCAGATTTAATTTGTTTTTTTAACATTAGCCAAAATAATTTCGCCTCCATACTCCTATGCAAAATATCTGCATATTTGCACATTAAATACAAAATGATACTGGTTACAGGCGCAACGGGTTTCCTGGGTTCTGAAGTGGCTAAACAACTGGTTCAGCAGGGTAACCGCGTCCGTTGTACCAAACGGAGCACTTCAAAAATGCCGGCATTTCTGTCACCGTATCAAAAAAACATAGAATGGGTTGAGGCTGACCTGCTGGATGTTTTTTCGCTGGAAAATGCGCTTGAAGGCATCACACAAGTATACAATTGCGCAGCATGGGTATCATTACGGCAAGCTGACAAGGAACAAATGATCTATACCAATGTCACAGGAACAGCTAATCTTGTCGACTTGTGCAGGCAAAACGGAATCCGCTTGGTGCACGTTAGTTCTGTTGCAGCTGTTGGCGATGCAAAACCAGGTGAGCTGATCACGGAAAATCATCATCTTGACCAGGCCACCGAAACCGATGGATATGCCATATCCAAGCTGGAAAGCGAAATGGAAGTATGGCGTGGTATTGCCGAGGGACTGGAAGCAGTGATAGTGAACCCCTCTATCATCATAGGCCCCAACGCCGGAACCGAAGGTAGCGGTGCATTATTTGAGACTGTTCGCAAAGGGTTGAAATTCTATACATCAGGTAGTGGCGGCTTTGTTGATGTGGAAGATGTGGCCAAATGCATGATCTCCCTTATGAACAGCAGCATCAGCGGGGAACGCTTTATTATCAGTGCCGAAAACCAGGATTATAAGGGCCTGACTGCTAAAATTGCTGAGGGTTTTGGCATTAATCCACCTTCTACTCCCGTTAAACCGTGGATCATGGAATTAGCCTGGCGCTTCGCAGCTTTTGCCGGCGCTCTAACCCGCAGCGCACCCTCAATTGATAAAGTATCGGCGAAGGCAGCATCCCTCACAAAAAATTTTGATAACAGCAAGGTGAAAAAAGCAACCGGCGTTGAGTTTAAACCCTTAAACACCTCTATCATAGAGGTATGCGAGGCTCTAAAAACAGCCTGAATATTTCCTGAAACTTTTTAACTTCGTTGGTACATCATCAACTTTCATGAAAAAGTATTTCTTAATCCTGGCACTTTTTTGTTGCGGGTGCGTTCATACTGAATTGCAATCGAGAGCAGAGTATACGGCTGAACATTATGTTAGGAACATGCTCGGCAACCCGGCTTACTTTAAATCGGTATCTTTTTCTCAATTGCAAAAAAGGCGTTATAACACTTCGCTCGATACCTCACTAAATCGTGCAGGGGTAAATACCGATAATCGACCCGGGATGGAAAAATATGTGGATAGCGAGAACGGCCAGCGACCCGATCTTGCTGTGCATAATGAAAAGGACTTGTATAATATTGAGCACGATAAGTTAACCTATTACCTGCTCATCTACTCGTTCAGGACAGATTCAGCGGGGGTAAAAAAGCTTATGAAATACCGCTTTGAGTTAGATACTGCCTGCAATGTTATCAACGCCACTGATATTACCAATATCAAAATAAAAGCGCAGTAAAAAGCCTTCAACTTAAAAGTTAAAGGCTGGTTAAATATCGCTGATGCTTTAATTTATTGTTGTATCATCCTGATCAACCCATTACCGGTATCTACAACAAACACCCTTTTGTATTTGTCTACCACTACCCCCTGCGGATTATTAAAAGAAGCTGAAGCTAACATCCCATCAAGCGAACCCGGTAAACCAGTACCAGCAAGGGTAGTTGCCGTTCCATCCGGGGCTATTTTGCGGATCAGGTTATTATTTGAATCACCTACATATAAGTTGCCGCTCGCGTCTACAGCTATCCCGGCCGGCCCGTTAAACGACGCGGCTGCACCAATCCCGTTTTTAACGCCTGCACTTCCGCTGCCGGCTACTGTGGTTACGACCCCTTGTGAAGTAATTTTGCGGATCAGGTTATTGCCTTCATCAGCTACGTATACATTACCACTTGAATCAATCGCAAGTGCCTGTGGCTGGTTAAATTCAGCCCCCGCGCCGGTTCCATTTTTTGATCCCCGCACACCATCGCCCGCAAATGTAGTAACCACGCCTTTGGGAGATATTTTACGGATCAGGTTGTTTCCATTATCGGCTACATATACATTGCCGCTTGCATCAGACACAACGCCGGTCGGGCCATTGAACCCGGGCGAAACCCCGGTACCATTCTTTGCAAAAGTGGTTACAACGCCTAATGCATTTATTGCACGAATGGCGGAATTTCCAACATCGGCCACATAAACATTCCCTGCAGCGTCAACAGACACGCTATTCGGGAAATTAAAAGAAACGGAGTCTTTCTTATTGGAAAAGCCTATTGCGCCTGTTCCGGCAATAGTATTGACAACCCCCTGCGGCGATATTATGCGTATCCTGTTGTTTTGCTTATCTGCTATAAACAAAAATCCATCGCTATTTATGGTTATACCCGTAGGGAATTTAAATGATGCCTGTGCTTTGGTACCATCTGCAAAACCCTGTGTCCCGCTGCCTGCAATGGTGGTAACGGTGGGCGTATTATCTACAATAACTGGTTGATTCGGGACGGTGTCGTTCTTTTTACTGCATGACGTAACAAAAAATGCAGTTATTAAGAGTAGCAGAATAGAATATCTTTTCATATCCGGGTTTTAATTTACTAAAAATAAGCCTTTACGGTTTAATTGGTTTAACGTAATAGAAAGCAATTATAACAGTTACGTATTGAATAATGTAAACGTTACGCATTAAATAATATTTTTTATAACCTTAAAGGATATACCTGATATTTTTAACAGGGACGATTTATCAAAACAGTATCAGTTATCAACACCCTTATACTCTATCAACAAACTCAACATTTTACTATGATGCGTCATACAAAAGTTGCACATTTGCAGACAAATGGACCAGTACTTTATTATCGATTTCGATAGCACATTTACACAGGTTGAGGCATTAGATGAGCTTGCTCGTATTTCGTTAAGAAAACACCCCGACCGGGAAAAAATTTATCAGCAAATAGACGATTTTACCAATGCCGCTATGGAAGGGCGCATTCCTTTCAGCGAGAGCCTTGAAGGCCGGGTGAAATTACTACAGGCCAACCGGGATCACCTGAAACAATTGGTAACCCATTTAAAAAAGAAAGTTTCTACTTCATTCTCACGTAACAGCGCCTTTTTTAAACAACACCAGGATAATATCCTGATCGTATCTGGTGGATTTAAGGAGTTTATTACCCCAGTAGTAACCGAGTACTTTATTAAAAAAGAAAACATATACGCCAATACTTTTGTGTTCGACGAGAATGACAATATTATCGGTTACGATCGTGAAAATCCGTTATCGCAGGAAGGGGGAAAAGTAAAGCTGCTAAGGCAGATGGACTTACAGGGTGAGATATTCGGTATTGGGGATGGCTATTCCGATTTCCAGCTCAAGGAGTCCGGCCTGATCAAAAAATTCTTTGCGTATACCGAAAATATTGAACGTAAATCAGTAGCTGAAAAAGCGGATCACATTACGCCAAGTTTTGACGAATTCCTGTTTATAAATAAGCTGCCGCGAGCTATTTCTTACCCCAAAAACCGCATTAAATGCCTGGTAGTGGGCAATATCGGCGAAGAAGCATTGGAACAAATCCGCAAAGAGGGCTATGATATACGGGTAAAGGAAAGTATAGAGGAAAAATATCTGGAAGAAGCCG
>DATHLW010000485.1:0-17444 GCA_035487675.1 Mucilaginibacter sp.
CCCGGTGTTTAATACCAGCATCACCCAAATGCGGGTAGCAGTGACCAATTTCGTGAATAACGGCAACATGCTGTATAGTTTGTTTGATGACATGGATCGAAAGGAAACGGCACTGAAAACAATGCACGAGATCAAAGATAAATTTGGTTCGGATAAACTAATACGCGCCATAGAAATGACTGATGGTAAAGTGATCAAAGATGTGATCGGTTTCGGTTCGGTGAAAGATCTGACCGATTTGGACTATAAAACAATGTATTAAATGTATTGCTTTCTTTGTTAAAACCTCCTTATTCGCAGCCGCAACATCAAAATAGCTAATTCAAAACCACATGCCAAATTCTCGTCTTAAAACGCTATTTTTGCGCTTCAATGGAGCACATTCGTAATTTTTGTATTATAGCGCATATCGACCACGGCAAAAGCACACTTGCCGACCGTTTGCTTGAATATACCAACACTATTTCACAACGTGATGCGCAGGCGCAATTGCTTGATGATATGGACCTGGAGCGCGAGCGCGGGATCACGATCAAGAGTCATGCTATCCAGATGGATTATGTTCTGGATGGACAGAATTACATTCTTAACCTGATCGATACGCCGGGGCACGTCGACTTTTCATACGAGGTTTCCCGTTCCATCGCTGCCTGCGAAGGCGCTTTGCTTATTGTAGATGCTGCACAGGGTATACAGGCGCAAACCATATCTAATCTTTACCTGGCATTAGAAAACGATCTGGAGATCATCCCGGTATTAAATAAAATGGACCTTCCGGGTGCAATGCCCGAAGAAGTGAAAGACCAGATAGTTGAACTGATTGGTTGCAAGCGCGAGGATATTTTAGCTGCATCAGGCAAAACGGGGATGGGCGTACATGATATTTTACGCGCCATTGTTGAGCGGGTTCCTCCCCCTGTGGGTGATCCTGAGGCTCCATTACAGGCCTTGATATTTGACTCAGTATTTAACTCTTTCCGCGGTATTGTAGCTTATTTTAAGGTAGTAAATGGCGAGATCAGAAAAGGTGATAAAGTGAAATTCTTCGCTACCGAAAAGCAATATAATGCTGATGAGGTGGGCACTTTGAAATTAAAGCAGTCGCCACGCGATGTTATTAAAACAGGTGATGTTGGTTATATTATATCAGGAATAAAGGAAGCACGCGAAGTAAAGGTAGGTGATACGATAACCCGTGTTGACCGCCCATGTGAAAGTGGTATCCAGGGTTTTGAAGAAGTAAAACCAATGGTATTCGCCGGTATTTACCCGGTAGATACGGAAGATTACGAAGAACTACGCGAGTCGATGGCGAAATTGCAGTTGAACGATGCTTCCCTGGTGTTTGAACCTGAATCATCTGCTGCCTTAGGTTTTGGTTTCCGTTGTGGTTTCCTGGGTATGTTGCACATGGAGATCATCCAGGAACGACTGGAGCGCGAGTTCGATATGACAGTGATCACTACGGTACCCAACGTATCTTACAAGGCATTTAGTACAAGAGGCGAAGAATTACAGGTAAATAACCCATCCGATCTTCCTGATCCAAGTAAAATTGACTTTGTAGAAGAACCATATATCAAGGCAACCATTATCACTAAATCTGAATTTGTGGGCCCGGTGATGTCGCTGTGTATTCAAAAGCGTGGTGCTATTATCAATCAGTCCTATTTAACTTCGGATCGGGTAGAGTTGATATTTGAAATGCCAATGGGCGAGATCGTTTTTGATTTTTATGATAAGCTGAAAACTATATCCAAAGGGTATGCTTCATTTGATTATCACCAGATAGGCTACCGGCAATCGGACCTGGTGCGTTTGGATATCCGTTTAAACGCAGAGCCTGTAGATGCTTTATCCTCATTGATATACAGGGGAAATGCTTACGATTTTGGTAAAAAGATCTGCGAGAAATTAAAAGAGCTATTACCACGCCAGCAATTCGAAATTGTTATACAGGCATCCATAGGTGCAAAGATCATTGCCCGTGAAACGGTAAAGGCATTACGTAAAGATGTTACCGCCAAATGTTATGGTGGTGATATTTCACGTAAACGTAAGCTACTGGAAAAACAGAAAAAAGGTAAAAAACGCATGCGCCAGGTAGGTAACGTCGAAATACCACAATCGGCGTTTATGGCGGTTTTGAAACTTGATTAGTTAGATGTGAGATATGAGATTTGAGACGTGAGATTCAAATCTGCATATCAAAAGAATAAAACAGGATTTGAAGTTGTGTTTGAGAGTTATCTCAAATCTCACGTCTCAAATCTCAAATCTCAGAAAATGCAATTACTTGACGGAAAATACGTATCAGAAAAATTAAAAGGCGAAATAGCTGAAGAAGCTGCCAAAATTTTAGAACAAACCGGCCGCAAGCCACACCTGGTAGCAGTTTTGGTTGGTCACGATGGTGGCAGCGAGACCTATGTTGCCAGTAAGATGAAGAATTGCGAAAAGGTAGGTTTTAAGTCGACACTGGTACGTTATGAGGATAATGTAACTGAAGAAGAACTCCTCAATAAAGTAGCTGAACTAAACGCTGATGCTGATATAGATGGTATTATTGTTCAATTGCCTTTACCTAAACATATCGATCCGGAGAAAGTAACTGAGAAGATCGATCATAGAAAAGATGTGGATGGCTTCCACCCTATTAACCTGGGCCGTATGCAGCGTAATTTACCATCATTCATTCCTGCAACACCTTATGGTATTACTTTGATGCTAAAAGAATATGGCATCGATACCACCGGTAAACACTGCGTAGTAGTTGGCCGGAGCAATATTGTAGGCTCACCAATGAGCATTTTGATGGCACGCAATACTCAACCTGGTAATTGTACCGTAACTATTTGCCATAGCCGGACGCCAAATATTAAACACTATACGCTGCAGGCTGATATTCTCATTGTAGCTATTGGCAAAAAGAATTTCATTACTGCCGACATGGTAAAAGATGGCGTGATCGTAATTGACGTAGGTATGAACCGTGAAACGTCCACTGTAACCAAATCAGGTTATAAACTATACGGTGATGTCGATTTCGAAAACGTAGCCTCGAAATCATCATGGATTACCCCGGTTCCGGGTGGTGTGGGTTTAATGACCATAATCGGGCTGCTTAAAAATACGCTGGCTTCGGCTAATAAAGAGGTCTATCCTTAAAAACATCGCAACAGCAATAGTTTTGTTATTATTCTAAAATTATTACTACTTTTCCCCTGGCGTGTCCTTCTTCCAGATATCGGATAGCTTCAGGAACCTCAATCAGTTTATAGTACTTGTCAATGACCGGTGTTACTTTTCCTGATTGCATAAGCCCTTGTATGGTGGTCAGATCATCTTTGTTAATTCTCGCCATAAATCCGACAAATTTCTTGCGTCCAAACGTTGACACTAAAAGTGCTTTGATCGCTTGGCCCAATGTACTGATCATCCACAGGTCAGTTGGTCCTCCAACCCCTACGTGTATCCCTCCGGGATTTAACACGCCTCTGTATGCTGATAATGAATGATTCCCGATAGTGTCGAAAATTATATCGTATAGTCGTCCGCTTTTGGTAAAATCATCCCGGGTGTAATCGACAACATGATCCGCACCTATCGATCGCACCATGTCCACATTCCCCGTGCTGCATACACCGGTAACATCTGCGCCTAACCACCTAGCGATTTGAACAGCGAATGTCCCCACGCCTCCTGCCGCACCGTTGATCAAAACATTCTGACCCCTCTGAATATGCCCCTTATTGCGAAGCCCCTGCAATGCGGTTAATGCGGCAATAGGTACAGAAGCCGCTTGCTCAAACGTTACGTTATCCGGTTTTATAACTAATCCCGACTCTGAAGCACACACGTACTCGGCAAAGGCCCCCCGACACGAGCCAAATACTGCATCGCCTGGTTGGAATTGGGCTACGTTTTTGCCGACAGCTTCAATCAGTCCGGCGACATCAGCGCCTAATCGCGTAACCTTTGGTTTGCTTAATCCTGCCACTATGCGAACCAAGTACGGCGTACCTCTCATAAAATGCCAATCATATGGATTCACAGAAGCAGCATGAACTTTTATCAAGACTTCATTGTCATTGGGAACAGGCTTTTCAACGTCACTGATTTGGAGAACGTCTGGGGAACCATATTCATTATAAGTGACAGCTTTCATGAATTTGCTCTAGTATTGGTTTTATAATACTTAAACCTACCAAATACTAATGTAAATATTCAACCGGGATAAGATGATTTTCGTTTTCATCAAACCAGGCCATGGACAGTATGCGCCAGTTGCCTTCTATTTGTACAAACTGGATAAAATTTAGTCCTCTGGGCAGTTTTTGCATCTCATGATCGGCAAAATTGTATTCGTAAACACTGATGCGATGGGCCACTTTGCCAAATATTTCGGTTTTTGAGTGTAGCTCCCGCTGCATAAATTGTTCTATGGCCCCCTCAGCCACTTGCGATTCCATAGCTTCTACAAAAGTCTCGGCTGTAAAAGTTATCGGTTTATTAAAACTGTTATTAACTAAAATACCCTCTCCGTAGAACAATATCTTCACCGGGGTAAAATCAGGTGGTTCCGAACGCATAAAGCTGATTGCCTGGTAAAAATCTTTAGTCAGGTAATCGATCTCTGCTATGCTCATTACTTAAATGCTTGTTTGAATTTCTCCCAAAATGAGCTGATGCCTACATATACAGCCCCATCCCTGATCTCGACCGGGTAACTCTCAATATAATCATTCTGCCCCTCACTTCCTTTACCAGTTTCAAGATTAAATGAATAACGATGGACAGGGCAAATAAGTTTTCCTTCTTTGCACCATCCCTGGGTAAGGTCACCGCCTGCGTGCGGGCATTTTGCCGATAGGGCATACACTTTATCATCAACACAAACCAAACAAAGGGTCTTTCCCCCTGCCCTTACCTTCTTAATAAATGGTTTTCCGGTTAATTGTATGTCAGGTATCCTATACCAGTTCATATGGGCTAAAAGTCGATCTTCAAATTCATCACTGAAGGATCTTTAATGATCTCATCCATATTGGTTTGAAGTATAACCCTTTTTCTGTCGGCAGAGAGCACCGCTTTCGGGTTATTTATTTTTTTCACAGGTTTAGCAAAATTTAATATCACCTTGTAGGGCATATCTATCAGCATAGCTTTCGCCATGGTGAATGTAGATTGGGTCTTTTTCAGAAAAGCATTGAATTTAGCTTTATCAATAATGCGGTAAAATTTATGGGGAGTTACCTCATAGGTATAGTAATCCTGCCCGCTTATAAGCTGACGCGCATCAAAATCACGGGCATTTTTATCTTTATGGGTTACAGCCTTCAAATCACTGTGTGATTCTATCTTCGAGATATTCCGCAGATAGTATTGCAGATCTGCAGCATCCTTGGCATCATGGGTAATACTGATTTTCATGAGGCTTTTCTGAAGGTTCATCTTCACAGACAAGTTACTGCTTTTCGCCAGGTTAACTTCGTCCAAGGTCATTCTTTGTTGGGTGCTATCGGGCAGGGCGCTATAAAAATTAAGTGTGGTATCTTTTACAACAGCAAATTGTGGCGTAGCTTTAACTGAATCCGACATCAGGTTCATTAACACGGATACAGCTTTACTCATGTCGAAACTATAGGCGACCTTACATGAGCCGTCTGGTTTGAAGTCGTAGTGCTCCTCCACATCTACACACGATGTCAGGCAAAAAATCACCAAAACAACAACCGATATGTAGAGTTTACGCATACCTAAAAGTTTAAGTAATAGTAAAAAAATAAACGGACTTTTAAAAGCGAAAACGTAAATAATATATTGAAAAAGAACGTATTGATAATCTTATTTTTAGGTTTATCCTTTTAAAGTAACTTTCCTGTCCTTTCCGTTATTCCGCTTTACCATTTCAGCTTAAAAAGGTAACTTTGCCGCTTTAATATGGCACACCAGGTTCCGGAAGATGGCACATTGCTTCCTTTAATGGAAGAATTTTATACGATACAGGGCGAGGGATTTAATACCGGGAAAGCCGCTTATTTTATTCGCCTGGGTGGATGTGATGTAGGCTGTCACTGGTGCGATGTAAAAGAAAGCTGGGATGCTGAGTTGCATCCGCTTACCACAGCCGATCAGATCGTTGAGAACGCCTCAAAATACCCTTCAAAAGCAGTAGTAGTTACAGGCGGTGAGCCATTGTTATATAATCTCGATTATTTAACTGCGAAATTGCAGCAAAAAGGCATCAAAACCTTTATTGAAACATCCGGAGCCTACCCCCTTTCAGGCAACTGGGACTGGATATGCCTATCACCAAAAAAATTCAAATCTCCTTCTCCGGGAATCGCTGTTCATGCTAATGAGCTTAAAGTGATCGTATTTAATAAGTCGGATTTTGCCTGGGCCGAAGAACATGCTAAATTGGTATCGGCTGATTGCAAATTGTACCTGCAACCCGAATGGTCAAAATCCAAAGAAATGACTCCGCTGATTGTAGAATATGTAATGAATAACCCCAAATGGGAAATATCATTACAGACGCATAAATATTTGAATATTCCTTAAAATACGTAACTTCGGATACCAGATACCGTATTAATTACTTATAATGAGAGTTTTTTTCTTATCGGTATTTTTTTTATCCTTCTTTTTATCTTTATCTGCCCAGGAAAGACAATATTCAACAACTAACGAGCAGGCAATAAAAAATTATGCGCTGGCCGGCCAAAGCCTGGATGACCACATGTATGATGAAGCTGTGGCAGAATTGTTAAAGGCCATTGAGGAAGATCCCCGTTTTATTGAGGCACATGCACAATTGGCCGATGTTTACCGAAAAGAATGGAAATATAAAGAAGCTATCGACCAATATCGTCAGGTTCTTAAAATTAACCCTGATTTCAACGAGTCCATCTACTTCAAAATGAGTGATTGCGAGGTACACCAGGCAGCTTATGCTGATGCCAAGCAACACCTCGAAAAATACCTGACTTTTACTAATCTAAGTCCGCAAAACATCTTCTTAGCTCAAAAACTTCTAAAGGATTGCAATTTCAGCCTGGATGCTCTTCAGCACCCGGTGCCGTTTAAGCCTATCAATATGGGGCCTGGGATCAATACTGCTGATGATGAATACTTCCCGGCGATCACTGCGGATGAAAATACCTTAATATTTACCCGGAAAATTGATAACAACGAGGATTTCTATAAAAGTGTTAAGGTTGATGGTAAATGGCAAACAGCAGTTCCCTTAAGCGATAATATTAATTCTGAATATAATGAAGGGGCCTTATCCCTATCACAGGATGGTAAGGTTTTATTTTTTACCGGATGTAACCGCCCGGATGGCTTAGGGCGATGCGACATATACATATCACAAAAAAAGGGGGAAGGCTGGAGTAAGCCTTTTGACATTAGTCCGCCAGTGAACACACCCGGATGGGAAGCACAACCGTCCATCAGTTCAGATGGGCGTACGTTATACTTTGTAAGCAACAGGAAAGGCGGTTATGGTGGCTATGATATCTGGAAATCGAACTTAACAGATAAAGGATGGTCTGAGCCCGAAAACCTTGGCCCGAACATCAATACTTCTTTTGATGAACAGTCGCCTTTTATACACCCGGACGATAGCACCCTTTATTTCTGTTCAAATGGCTGGCCGGGGATGGGTGGCAAGGACCTGTTTGTTAGCCGGTTAGGCAAAGATGGCAAATGGCAAAAGCCGGAGAACCTGGGCTACCCTATTAATTCAAGCGGCGATGAAAACGGGTTAACACTGACTGCAAACGGCAATTATGCATTCTTTTCGTCCAACAATCTGAATGGAGCAGGTGGATTTGATATTTATACATTTGAACTCCCGGAGAAATTAAGGCCACACCTGGTGACCTATGTAAAAGGAATCGTCGAGGATGCAGTGACCAAACAGCCGTTAGAATCGGCTGTGGAAATAGTTGATCTGGCAAGTAATAAGCCTGTTTACCAGGATTATAGTTCAGAAGATAAAGGTGATTTTTTGGCCACACTAACGACAGGGCGCAACTATGGACTCAATATTTCCAGGAATGGCTACTTATTCTATTCAGCTAATTTTTCGTTGATCGGCCACCAGGATAAGAATCCATTTAACATTATCGCACTTTTACAACCTATTGCGGTGGGCAATAAGGTGGTGTTGAAAAACATATTCTTTGATACCAATAAATGGGACATTAAAGACGAATCTAAGTCAGAGCTGAAAAAGCTGATCGACTTCTTAGAGCTGAACCCAACAGTTCATATCGAGATGTCCGGCCATACGGATAATGTAGGCAGTGTCCAATCCAATCAGGTCCTCTCAGAAAACAGGGCGAAGTCCGTTTATCAATACTTGATAGGTAATGGCGTTCAGGCAGATCGATTGGTTTACAAGGGCTACGGTGAAACCCAGCCTATTGCATCCAATGATAATGATGAGAATCGCAGTAAGAATAGGAGAACAGAGTTTAAAATAATTGCGAAATGAAAAAAGCCGGACTAATCCGGCTTCATCATAATATTTATACCTTTCTGCTTTGGACTTTCAGCTTAATTACCCAATTCCGACATAAATTTTATCCTCATCAATTGCACTTCTTCACGGGTATAATCATCAGACCCCAATTCAACCAGTGCATCATCTATTGAATCTACCTCGGCGGATTTAAAGTAATCGTAAACCTCTTCCTGCTTATCCTCATCAATTACTTCATCAATAAAGTAATTCAGGTTAAGTTTAGTACCTGAGTTGACAATAGATTCTACCTCACGCAATATTTCTTCGTAAGTTAACCCTTTTGAAGCTGCTATGTCTTCCAGATTCAAATGACGGTCGATATTTTGTATGATATAGACTTTAAGCGCTGATTTATTGGCAGCACTCTTGATCACCATATCTATCGGACGGTCGATGTCGTTATCCTCAACATATTTTTTGATCAGATCGGTGAACGGCGCACCAAACTTTAGAGCTTTGCCAGCTCCAACACCTGATATTTGTTTTAGTTCTTCGGTTGTAATAGGATAGTGCGTGCACATTTCTTCCAGAGAAGGGTCCTGGAATATTACAAACGGCGGCAATCCTTTTTGCTTGGCAATCTTTTTACGCAGATCCTTCAGCATTTGAAGCAATTCTGTATCTAAAGCGCCTCCACCCTGTTTTGGCCCGTCTTCTGATTCATCGTCATCAGTAGCACCCATCGGCCTGTTCATGACGAAACGAATGCTATGCGGATTATCCAGGAAACTATTGCCTAATTTGGTTAAGCGCAGTAAGCCGTACTGATCAATATCCTTTGACAGATAATTGTTCAATAAAGCCTGTCTCAGAAGCGAGTTCCACAGGTTTTCTCCCTGCTCCTTACCCGAACCAAATACATCCAGCAAATGATGCCCGTAATTATGTATCTGCGGATTGTCTTTACCCATCAACACGCTGATGATATGGAAGTCATCAAATTTCTCACCCAATTGTTTCATCAGGCTTAAAGCTTTATGCAGGTGTTCTTCGCCATCAAAATGCTCTTTGTGCGCACAGCAGTTGTCGCACATATTATTGCATCCGGCTTCGTTAAAATTCTCGCCAAAATAATGCAGCAATTGTTTACGACGGCATACAGATGATTCCGCATAGTCAATTACTTCTTTCAATATCTGTGTACCGATCTCCCGTTCAGATACCGGTTTGTCCTTCATGAATTTCTGCAGCTTATCAATATCCTTTTCCGAATAGAAAGCCACGCAAATCCCCTCACCTCCATCGCGTCCGGCACGGCCGGTTTCCTGGTAGTAACCTTCCATACTCTTTGGAATATCGTGATGGATCACATAGCGCACGTCCGGTTTGTCGATCCCCATACCGAAGGCAATTGTAGCTACTATCACATCAACATCTTCCATCAGAAATTTATCCTGAGTGTCGGCACGGACCTTCGAATCAAGACCGGCATGGTAGGGCAACGCCTTAATACCATTCAGATTGAGCGCCTCGGCGACTTCCTCTACCTTTTTACGGCTCAGACAATATATAATTCCCGATTTGCCAGAATTCTGTTTAACAAACTTTACAATTTCCTTGAGCACATTCCTCTTAGCCCTAACCTCGTAAAATAAGTTTGATCGGTTAAAGGACGATTTATAAACCGTAGCATTGTTCATCTGCAGGTTCTTCTGAATATCCTGCTGAACTTTAGGTGTAGCAGTAGCGGTAAGGGCGATAATAGGTATATCATCGCCAATATTGCTAATCACCTGTCTTATTTTACGGTATTCGGGCCTGAAATCGTGCCCCCATTCAGAGATACAATGCGCCTCATCAACAGCCACGAACGAGACCTGGTTCAGGCGCAAAAAATCAACATTTTCCTGCTTGGTTAATGATTCAGGCGCAACGTAAAGCAATTTCGTTTTGCCGCCCAGTACATCTTCCTTAACACGGGCTATATCAGCTTTTGTCAAAGATGAGTTCAAAAAGTGTGCAATGCTGTCAGAGCCTCCAAAAGCTCTCAATTGGTCAACCTGGTTTTTCATTAAGGCAATCAATGGCGAGATTACAATCGCTGTTCCATCGCTCATCAATGCAGGCAACTGATAACACATGGACTTACCCCCGCCGGTAGGCATGATCACAAAAGTATCATTGCCGGCAAGGATATTTGTTATTATCGCTTCCTGCTCCCCTTTAAAGTTATCAAACCCGAAAAAATTCTGTAGGTTATCAAAAAGCGACCTTTTTGTTTCAATCATTATTCAACGTATCCTCTTTTTATAATTTAAAGTTCAAAATAACAAATTTTTCTAAATAAACGGCGGGTTTTGTTTAAAATTTTATATTGAAATGATTTTTAAATGAAAACAATTTATTTTTTTAATCCGTTTTATAACAGGTTAAAAACCGCTGCACTTTATGTAATTTTATTTAGTATGTTATTTACAGAATATTGTACATTTTTGCCCTGAATTTACAGCAATAAAATTCTTCAAACACACTCATGAATAAAGACTACTATGCTATCATTATGGCTGGCGGTATCGGAAGCCGTTTCTGGCCAATTAGCAGAACCTCCCACCCAAAGCAATTTATTGACATACTGGGTACCGGCAAAACACTGATACAAAATACTTACGAAAGATTTCTGAAAGTTTGTCCAAAAGAAAACATCTATGTAGCAACTAATGAAAATTATGCTGACCTGGTGAAAACCCAGTTACCGGATATGGCCGATCAACAGATACTGACCGAACCGGTAATGCGAAATACTGCGCCGTGTATAGCATACGGTTGTTTTAAGATAGAAAGTATTAATCCTAAAGCATCAATAGTTGTTGCGCCTTCAGATCACCTGATATTAGATGAAGCGGCTTTTATAACAGCTATTGAAAAATCGTTGAAAATAGCTTCACAAAACCAATGCCTTATTACTTTAGGCATCAAACCTTCACGTCCGGATACTGGATATGGTTATATCCAATATACGGATCAGATATTGGATGAGGACTTTCACAAAGTAAAAACCTTTACCGAGAAACCAACCCTTGATATCGCTAAAACCTTTATTCAGAGCGGCGACTTTTTATGGAATGCGGGCATATTCATATGGTCCGCCGATGCTATTTTAAAGGCATTTAACCGTTTCTTGCCCGAAATAAACGAGATTTTTGCTGATGCGAAACCAGTATACAACTCTGATAATGAGAAAGCACACATACATAAAGCTTACCTGCAATGCACCAATATTTCTATTGATTACGGCATTATGGAAAAAGCCGACAATGTATATGTGTTGCCTTCGGAATTTGGCTGGTCCGACCTGGGTACATGGGCGTCCATCTATCAGCTTGCCGAGAAGGATTATGTCGGCAATGTCGTTATTCCATCAGATAAAGTGATCATGTATGATTCTTCTAACTGCATGGTAAATGTACCGGGCGAAAAGCTGGTGGTTTTACAAGGTTTACACGATTTTATCGTGGTTGAGTCGAATAACACCCTGCTCATCTGCCCACGTGACCAGGAACAAAACGTAAAGCAGGTAGTAGCCGATGTGAAGGCTAAGTTTGGAACGAAGTATATTTGAGGTTAGTGATTAGAGACTGGTGATCAGTGATCAGGAATGCACACTGGTTAACTAATCACTGATAACCAGTTAACTGATAACCGGTTAACTAATCACTGACCTCTGCCTTATCGCTTCATACAAAATAATCCCTGTTGATACCGAAACATTCAATGATTCTATTTCACCAAACATGGGGATTTTAGCCAAATAGTCGGATATACGTATTAGTTCGTTCCGTATACCATCCTCTTCCGAACCCATGATGATGGCTGTTGGCGGGGTATAATCAGGGGCGTAGATATCATCTTTCGTTTTTTCGGTACAACATACCAGTTGCAAACCCGATTCCTGTAAGAAGCGGATTGTCTGCATAAAATTATCGTGGCGGCACACCGGGATCTTATACAATGCACCAGCTGATGTTTTAATGGCATCGGCATTGATCTGTGCAGAACCCTTTGCCGGTATCACAATAGCATGAACGCCGGCGCACTCAGCAGTACGGGCAATAGCGCCCATATTACGAACATCGGTGATGCCATCCAGTACGAGGATCAGCGGAACCTCTCCTCTTTCAAAAATTTCGGGAATGATGTTTTCGATCTTCTGATAAATGATCGGCGATATAACAGCAATTACTCCCTGGTGGTTTTTTGGGGTGATGCGGTTCAGCTTCTCGACAGGAACCTGTTGAGCAACTATCCCGTACTCGTGCAGTAATGTCTTAAGCTCAGTAAGCAGTCCGCCGCCGATACCTCTTTGTATGTAAAGCGATTCGATCTCTTTACCCGAGCGTATCGCTTCAATTACCGCACGGATACCAAAAACCATCTGATTATTTTCCCTGCTTTCCCTGTTGTTGTAAGCCATTATATTGCGTTGGTTGAGGGGCTAAAATTAGCCATATTAATTTAAATTGTGACCCGGAAAAAAGGCTGCATTTCTGACGTTTATTTTTTTAGTATCCAATGCAAATCTTATTTACCAACAACCAATTGGAACGTCTGACTTACAGCTAAAAACAAAATTTTTCAACAGTTCAATGTTAATTAATTATTTCCTTATCCTATATTTTTCTATAGGTTAGGGCATTAAAACTTTTTTTAGAAAAAAGATTTTAACGTACAGGTAAATCGCGAATTTTTAGTATATTTTTGAGTTATGATTCTGGAGAACGATAACCCCTATAACAAGCCTACCACCAATGAAAAACGAAGCCGGATTAGTAACCCAACACCCTATAGCGGTCTCGGTAAATTACCCCCGCAGGCAGTCGACCTGGAAGAGGCTGTACTTGGAGCGTTGATGCTCGAAAAGGACGCCTTATCCTCCGTGATTGACATCCTGAAACCGGAGGTATTTTATAAAGACAACCATCAAAAGATATTCGGTGCAATACGATACCTGTTTGAGAAAACCTCACCGGTAGATATCCTTACTGTTACAGCACAGCTACGTCAGCAAGGTGAGTTGGAAATGATAGGCGGTGCTTACTATATTACGGAGCTAACCAACCGGGTGGCTTCAGCAGCTAATATTGAATACCATTCCCGTATCATTATCCAAAAGTTTATTCAGCGCGAACTGATCCGTATCTCAACTGAGGTGATCAATAACGCTTATGAGGATACCTCGGATGTACTCGACTTGCTGGATAAAGCTGAAAAGAACCTTTTTGATATCGCTCAAAATAACCTTCGCCGCGACTCCAGGAAAATGGATGACCTGATGCATGAGACATTAAAAGAAATTGAAGCACTGAAAGATAAAAAAGACGGTCTTACAGGTGTCGCATCTGGCTTTACTGATCTGGACCGGATGACTTCCGGCTGGCAAAAATCAGACCTTGTAATCATCGCGGCACGCCCGGCAATGGGTAAAACGGCTTTCGTATTAAGCTGTGCCAGGAACGCTGCTGTTGACTTCAACCGCCCTGTAGTTGTTTTCTCCTTGGAAATGTCGTCAGTTCAATTGGTTAACCGTTTGATATCGGGTGAAACTGAAATTGAACAGGAGAAGATACGTAAAGGGACATTAGAGGAATGGGAATGGCAGCAGATCCACTCTAAAATAGGCAGACTGGAACAGGCCCCTTTGATCATAGATGATACTCCTGCCTTGAATATATTCGAATTCAGGGCAAAATGCCGTCGTTTAAAATCCCAGCACGATATTCAGTTAATCATTATAGATTACTTACAATTGATGCAGGGTAAAAGTGGTGACGGAAAAGGCGGTGGCAACCGTGAACAGGAAATCGGTAGTATATCACGTGCCTTAAAATCGGTTGCCAAGGAATTAAACGTACCTGTTATCGCACTATCGCAATTAAGCCGCGCTGTTGAAAACAGGCCAGGCGCTTCTAAACGACCAATGCTGTCCGACTTACGTGAATCCGGTTCAATTGAGCAGGATGCGGATATGGTATTGTTCCTGTACCGTCCTGAATATTATGGTATGACCGAAGATGAGAATGGAAACCCAACAAACGGTGTGGGCGAGGTAATTATAGCTAAGCACCGTAATGGCGAAACCGGAACCGTAAGGTTGAAATTCGTAGGCAAGTTCGTGAAGTTCCAGGATCTGGATCAAGGTGGGACATTCCTGCCGCAGGGCACTCCTTTTACTGGATTAACTCCTTCACAGGATTTTGAAAAGCCAAGTAACTTTATTATTCGTCCGTCCAGAATGGATGACATAGATGATGATCAGCCGTTTTAAACTTTAAAAAATGGCAATTGATTTTTACGATATAAATGATAGGGGATTTAAAAACCGCTTGTTCTGTCTTACTGAAGCTGATTTTGAAAAAATACGAGATGTATTAAAAGATTATAAGAAGCGAACAGGGTTAGAAATAGATTTATATGGAAAAACACGAATTAATTACGATCACATTAAATTGATTATCGATCTATTAGAGCAATTAGTAGACAAAGATCACAATTCAGACAAAAGAATAATAGAAATAAAAGAGGGTTTCAAAAATATAAGAAATGATTTAGTGGCAATTGGTGACTAAATTAAAATATCAACCCCAACACAACCCCGATAATAATTACGATCGGGGTTTTTATTTTGGTAAAATAGAGCAGGCAGAATGAGCCAGCCATTAATCCGTAAGCCATCCAGTTCAAACCAAACGGTCTCACCAGTAATATTAATGCTGTCGCCATAAAACCTACCGCTACAGCGCTTATCCCGCTTAATGAATTACGGATACGGGTTATCTTCTTCAGGTCTTCCCAAAAGGGTACAATAAACAGAATAAGGATCAATCCTGGTAAATTAACGCCAATTACCGCGATAATGCTGCCAATGATCTGTCCGCCTAAACCATAACCTTTGTTACCCAAAGTCATACTTCCGATAAATGAAGTAAAGGAAAATGTGGGTCCCGGCAATGCCTGTTGTAAAGCAAATCCCGACAAGAATTCCGAGTTGCTGAGGTAATGTTTCACTTCCACAAACTCGGTGTACATAAGAGGTACAAGCACCTGCCCCCCACCAAAAATCAGGATACCGTTACGATAAAAGTTTTCAAACAAACGGATTGGTAAGCTAAATGGGGATGTTTGATTAATGAGCGCACCCAAAGCAGCAAAAGCTAATAGAATACCTATGAAATAAGCCACTTTATTGGGGTTCACATTAGCAAACAGGCTTACCCGGAGTTCGTTTTCCTGTGGTTGTGTTTCCAATGCCGAGGATATTATCCCGCCCAACAAAACCAAAATCGGGAAGGCATAAGCATTCTGCAATATCAACGTAGCAATAAGCGAACCTATGGCCAGCATGGTTGTGACTTTTGTCTTTAAAAATTTGACCGCAAAGGTATAAGCAGCATATGCAACAATACCCACAGCAATAGGCTGTACAAAACGCAATACCTCGGAAAATCTACTGTGGGTTAAAAACATTTTATAGCTAATAGCTGCCATACCCATAATAGTAGCTGATGGCAATATCCAGATCAGGAAAGTGATTATTGCAAGGCGCAAGCCACCAACCTTCCATGCGATTCCAACCAATGTTTGGGTTGACGAAGGGCCCGGCAGTATCTGGGCAAGCGCATTAAGTTCCATCAACTCCTGCTCGGTAATGTACCGGCGTTTTTCGACAAATTCCCGCAGTAAAATAGCAATGTGCCCCTGCGGTCCGCCAAAAGCAGTGAAGGTGTAGATCAGTACATCACGAACAAATAGTAGTTGACGTTTTCTCATCGGTTCATAGTTGATAGTTCATAGATCATGGTTTGTACTTTTGGGATAGGTTATGAGCTATGAACCATTATCCATGAACCATGAACTTAATAATCGTCATCCTCATCCCAGCCCGTTGCTTCACGATATACAGCTTGGAGTTCAGAAAATGCGTGGTTATCTCTTTTCCTTTTAGCGGCTTCCATCCCCTTTTCATAAGTGCTGATTGCATCCGGTTTACGGTTTAACGCCTCATATAACTTTCCAAGATGATAATAAGTTCCCACATAATCCGGGTGATTTTTCACCAGGTTCTCGTAATACTGCAAAGCTTTTTCAGTATCGTTCAGGCGTAAATATTCGGTTGCCAGTGCATATTGCAGAAATTCGTCTTCGGGTTCGTTTTTTAAAAATTCCAACAGCTTTTCTAATCGGTTCAACTGCATTTTAAACTCTCTCTTTTTTAACTAAATTTGCAAACCTATTTCATGAAAACCTTTTGTGTGTTCATGAGTAAAATGAATAAAACCATAGCACACATTGTAAAGATCATTGCCAATTAAAAACAAATAGCCTGATGAAGATACTGGTATGTATAAGTAATGTTCCTGATACGACGACAAAAATAACTTTTACTGATAATAACACCCAATTTAATACAAATGGTGTACAGTTTATCCTGAATCCTTACGATGAGATTGCATTGTCCCGCGCCATTGAACTTACCGAAGGCGGAAAAGGAACAGTAACCGTGATCAATGTTGGCGAAGCAAACACTGAAGCTACTATACGCAAAGCGCTCGCCATTGGCGCCGATGATGCAGTCCGCATCAATGCAAAACCACATGATGCCTGGTTTGTTGCCTATCAAATTGCACAATATGCCAAACAAAATGCCTTCGACCTGATTTTAACAGGAAGAGAGTCTATTGATTATAATGGTTCAAAAGTGGCAGGTATGCTGGGTGAGCTTTTAGATATTCCATCGGTATCTATCATCAAAAAATTGGATGTAGGTGGCGATAAAGGCACAGTGGAGCGCGAAATTGAGGGCGGCAAGGAAGTATTAGTCATACCCTTCCCTTTTGTTGCGGGCACTGCTGAAGGTGCAGCTGAACCTAAAATACCAAACATGCGTGGTATTATGTCGGCACGCACTAAA
>DATHLW010000486.1:0-6168 GCA_035487675.1 Mucilaginibacter sp.
CCTGCTGTCTCAATTACAGCGACCCTTGATGGTGCCGCTACCAATTTCAACGTTAATGCGGCAGCGCTGCAGGGTACTGTATCTGGCATGACATTTACAAATATACAGGGCAGCACATCAGGTGGAGCTATGTTATCCATGACCCTGCAGGGAGCTGTAACTGCCGGTAAAACCTACAGTGATGCTACTGCTAGTCAGAATGACATGCCATTGTTTGTATACGCTCCGTCGGCAACTTCCCAGGATGACTATTTAAATGACGACAATGATACCTCAAACCTGCCAAGTGTAACCATTACTTCTGTAACTTCAACTACTATAGACGGTACTTTTAAAGGTCTGGTAGCAAACAGCACAGGTACCAAATCGATAGCTAACGGCAAGTTTCATGTAAATATTCAAACACATCAGTAATACTTACGGATGTGACCAATAAAAAATCCGGCTATATTCTCTACAGCCGGATTTTTTTATTTCCCTGAATTTGTCTTTTTTTGAGATCAAAGTTTATCCATCTCACTCTTCACAAACTCAGCCAGTTCCTTTACATAAGAAGCGCTGAAATCAAATTTGATGCCTGCTGTTTCGTAAATTTCTTTGATGGTTTTAGTATAGCCGAGTTTCAGCGCATCCAGGTATTGTTCTAATCCTTTCTCCGGATTTTCCTTGTAGTTTTTCCATACAGCTATTGCGCCTAACTGGGCCATGCCATATTCAATATAATAGAATGGCACCTCAAAAATATGCAGTTGCTTTTGCCATAAGTTAGCCTCAGCTTCTGTATGTCCGCTCCAATCGGCAAAGCTGGCGCCAAAGCTTTCAAATATTTGCACCCACGCTTCTGTACGCTGCTCGTCGGTATGGCTTGGATTAGTGTATATCCAATGCTGGAACTGGTCTACCACCGCTACCCACGGCAGGGTTTTCAATACGTCGAATAACTGATCGCGTTTTGCACGTTTCAGGTCTTCTTCGTTGTCGAAATAGACATTCCAGTTATCCATCGATATCAACTCCATCGACATGGATGCTAACTCTGCTACTTCTGACGGACAATGCTTAAAATCATTCAGCTCCAGATCAGCAGTCAGGAAGGTATGTACTGCGTGACCGCCTTCGTGAACCATGGTAGTCAGATCACGAAAGGTATTGGCAGAGTTCATGAAAATGAAAGGTGCACCTGTTTCGGCAAGAGGATAGTTGTAACCACCCGGTGCTTTGCCTTTGCGGCTTTCCACATCGAACAACTGGTTGTCCTTCATGATCTCCAACCGTTCGCCTAAATAGCGACTAATATTGCTGAAACACTGGATCGATTTCTCGATCAGCTCATTCCCATTCTGAAAAGGTTTTAGAGCAGGCTTGCCAGATATATCCACATCCAGATCCCAGGGTTTAAGGCTTTCCAGTGCCAATGCTTTTTTGCGTTTCTCAGCCTGCTCATGCAGGATCGGTACTATTTCCCGTTCTATGGCTTCATGAAAAGCATAGCAATCCTGTGGGGTATAATCAAACCGTCCCAGTGCCTGGAACATGTAATCCCTGAAATTCTCGAATCCGGCATTCAAAGCAACTTTATGCCTTAAAGCCCTCAGCGTATCGAACAATTGATTAAGCGGTTCTCTATCCTGTAAGCGACGTGCAGTGATCTTTTCCCAGGCTTCCTGTCTTGTACTGCGGTCTACATCTTTCAGCCTAACTGCAGCTTGTTCCAGCGTGAACTCTTTATCGTCGATGTGCACCGACATGGAGCCTGTGATGGATTGATATTTTTGTTGCTCTACCTGTATCTCGGTCAGGATAGGGATATTTTCTTCCCTGAATAGTTCCAAAGCTTTTTTTATCCCACGCATGTAGATAAAAAACTTCTCTTCATGCAATTTATCGGCCCACTCACTGCCAACCAGTTTTTTGTTCAGCTCATTATTGTAAGGGGCAATTTTAGGCTCTATCTCGGTAGCGAAATACTGGAACTTTTGCAGCAGTTCTTCGCTGTTGGTATCGCAGGTCATGCGGATATAGCGCCAGGCAAAATCTTCTTCTAAAGCAGCTTCCAGTTCGCTGCGGTCGTGTAGCCAGTGCTCCAGTTCCTCAATTGAATTGATAGGACGTTCGGTTAATTCTTTAAAAAGCGGCTCCAGGCTTTCCCACTTGATCTCGAACCCTTCCGGTAAATATGTTCTTGTCTTTTTGTGTATCATGGTATTTGATGTGCGAATATGCAGATATGCAAATGTGCGAATTAGTCTGCATGTCGGAAAGAGCGGAAGCCTGGAAAGTTGTAAGCGATTTGTCAATTGTCACGGCTGTCTCGCTTTTTGGGAACAGGCCACCCGTGACAAAGCGAGACAGGCCGGGACAGACTCCGAAAGTATTAACAGGCTCGCTTACCTTGGCATATTTGGAGTTTATTGTGATGATAAATCAAAATTCACAAACTAAATGAATTGATATTGGAATTATTTTATATTTGTACAGCCTAAACCGCAAATATGAAATCAATCCTAACCATCACATTTATAGTAGTAGCAACTATATTTTTCTCCTGTTCAAAAAAGCAAGACAATAATGTACCTCCAGCCATTGGTGCAATTTCTATGACCGGTGTTCACGAAGCAGATACTTTAAAAGGAACTTTGGCAACGCAAGTTGTTGTATCCGGTTCAACACAACCAACCAAAATAGAAGTTTACGCTAATGATACATTGATAACAACTGTTAGCAAAGCGCCTTATAACCTTCAATGGAATACATTAGGTGTAAATAATGGCAATTACAAGCTAAAAGCAATAGCATACGATAATGTGGGCAAACAAACACAAGCCACGCTGGATGTGGTTGTCCATAATATCCTGGTTACCTTATTGGTTGATCCAAAGATCAATAGCTTGTATGGCAATATAATGTATATAGTTACTGATTCGGCTGGCTCGGTTTTAAATTCTATAAAATATAATGGAACAGATAATTATATTGCTGTGGCAGCTACGCATCCTGACATAAAGAGCAGGTGCAGTGTATTTGAGGTAAAAACCGATATAAATGCTCAAACTTATGTTACCGCTTACATGAGCATACCTAAGGGGAGCTCGTGGAATTTAAGAGGGATTACTCCACACATAAACCCATCATTCGCCGCTACCAATCTAAGTTTTACAAATATTCCGGCGTTCACAAGGATGACGATCAGTTCGGATGCCTTTGGTATAACTTATACCAGCCCGTCTACCATTCCTTATATAACCAATTATGGACTTACACCTACCGGTAAGCAATTGGTACAATACGTGGATAACAATAATAATGGCTATTACGCTTTTTTTAACGTTGACACAACCAAACAGAGCACATCGTTTAACTTAGGGGATAGTACTTTTCATCCATCTATAAAGAAAACTATTACTATTAATGGTGCTACAAGTGGTAACTCTTACCTATACGGCAGATCCGATTTGAATTATGAGTCTTACTATGCAATCGATATAAATTCTTTTCAGGGGTCAACGTTCAGTTATTTTTATCCTGATGGGGGTTATCTTACTGATTACAAAAGTTCGATATACTACATTCAAAATGGATGGACATATATAAATGTTTATGCAGGACTATTGCCACAAAACATTACTCCTTTTGGTACTACTTCCAATATAACCAGTAATAGTTTAAGTTCATTTACTTTTTCGTCCCAGGGCGGTTTGGATTATTATTCAGTCAACTTTTGGGATGCAATTGATAAAGCCAATATAACAGTGTTTAATACGGCAGCCCATCCTGCATTCCAGTTTCCTGATATATTGAAGCTAACAAACCTATCGAATGCGCCTATTAGTAATTTTAAAATACATTCTTTTACCATGTACAAAACACCAGGGTTTGATGAAACTAAACTATTTTATTATAGTCCTAATGACTTCCCTTCATTATCCCTACCATCCCAATCAGCAACTCAATATTTTAATTAAGAATTCTTATACAACGTCTCCGACATCAGCTTTATCCCATCCTTATAAGCTGTTGGCTTAAAGTTAAAGGCCTTTTCAAATTTATCTGAGTTGAAATTGTAATCGTGATCATATTGATAATACATTTCTACAGTACCCATTATCACTTTAACAAACAACCCGTACATCCATAGCATGGTCTTATTAACAGCCATGAATTTTGGTTTAACGCCATAGATACCGGCTGCCATTTCAATGTACTGTTTACCGGTTAAAGGTGCTGCAGTAGGCATGTGCCATATCTGGTTATCGCTGCTGGTATTTTGGCCCAACAGGAACATCCCTTTGCCCATGTCCGGTATGTAGCTAAAGTTGTGGAGTTTGTTAGGATGGCCTATCCATTGTGCGCTTTGCTTTTTGGCATATTTGTCCAGCACCATCATGTCGAAAAAGCTGTTCATATTATCTGTTCCGTAAAAGTCTGCTGCACGGGCTATACTTGCTGTTATGTTGCCAGCTTTTGCTTCATCCATTAGCTGAGTTGCGATTTTAGCACGCACTTCACCTTTTACACTGCATGGGTTGTATGGAGTGGTTTCCAGCATGGGGCCGTTAACCAGTCCGTATGAATATACGTTGTCAAAGAAGATTAGTCGTGCACCGGTCTCTTTGCCCAGGTTGATGAAATTTTGCATGATGACAGGCCATTGCTGTTGCCAGATGGTTTTGTCGTACACCAACCCTGCTGTTAAGTAGATCACTGTTGATCCTTTTGATGCTGCTAACAGCTCGTTGTAATTTAGCAGGTCAGCTTTTTGCCAGGTAGTATTTGGGGTTGATGGCTGGATAGGCTTGCGGCTAACCAGGCGAATGGTTTCGTTGTTGTTAGCTAATTCGCGGGTAAGTGCGTTTGCTACTGCCCCGCCGGCTCCTAATATGGTATGCATTTCTTTTTCTGTTTTGATTGATACAAATGTATAGGAGCTATGTTACTGAAAACGTTAACAAAAGATAAGAATTTGAGGGAATGCGGAAGTCGGAATGTCGAATGCGGAGGTGTTTTTATGATTTTCATTCCGCATTCCAACTTTCGCATTGCGCACTTACTTCACCGTTTCCAGTATCCTCTTCCTTATCCTTGAAAGTGAAACAGGGGTAATGCCTAAGTAATTGGCAATGTAATGCTGTGGCATGCGTTGCAGTATTTCCCTGCCGGTGTTTAGTAATTGCAGGTAGCGTTCTTCGGGTGTTTGGGTGATGAATGCGGCTATCCGATCCTCGTAACAGATCAGGTAGTCTTCGGCTATTAACCGGCCAAAGCGTTCCATTTTGTAGGCCAGCATGGGGTTATTCAGCATCTGGTCCATATCCTTTTTGGTGAAGGTGATGAGTTTGGTATCTTCCAGAGCTTGTATGTAGGTAAGGCTGGGTTGTCCTGTCAGGTAGCTTTTATAGGAACTCAAATATTCATTTTCGAAACTGAAGTAGCCTGTAATTTCCTCGCCATCTTTAACATGAAAATAACGTACAGCACCCTTAACAATAAAACCCACCTTGTCGCACACCTTACCTTGCTCGGCAAAATAATGTTTCTTTTTAAGGTTGCTGAGGGTTAGATGCTGGGTGAACAGTATCCATTCGGCCTCATTAAAGTCGACATATTTTTTAAGCTGTTCGCGGAAGATGTTTAGCGCGGTAAATGAATTCATAAAGTAAAGTTACTAAATTTTTACCCTCTCTGTCTTTGCTGCGCTCGACATCTCTCCCTAAGTTTAGGGAGAGAATTGGTTTTTATAATGATAAAATAACTCCTCCCCTTCTATCAGGGGAGGTTGGGAGGGGTAAACTATGCGAAAGGTAGATCTTGTCCTAAATTTTTACCCTCTCTGTCTTTGCTGCGCTCGACATCTCTCCCTAAGTTTAGGAAGAGAATTTATAAATGAGCCCCAATTAGTCCCTCCCCTATATTTAGGGGAGGTTAGGAGGGGTAAAATTATCTTATCCACAACCTATCCAACAAAAAGAACACCGCAAATACCACACTCGCTATCCCATTGGTAGTCATAAAGGCAAAGTTTACCCGGCTCAGGTCGTTTGGTTTTACGAGGCGGTGCTGGTAGATCAGCATCGAACAAAAGAATGCAATACCCACATAATACGGCCAGCCAACATTCGTGAAAAATACAGGCATCACAATAAATGCCGATGACAGAATATGCAAGAAAGT
>DATHLW010000487.1:0-7344 GCA_035487675.1 Mucilaginibacter sp.
TGATTTGTCCGTCTAGTTGTATGGCGCCATCCTCGCCAATACCCCGATATATCCTGTTGATGGTAAGCGGGTCATTAGTGCCATATTGCAGAATAGCATTGTCGGCATTGCTTGTCATCGTATTACCTATCACTTTTTGTACATAGCTTTTAGCTGTAGCGGGATCAACTTTGGTGAGGCGCATTGCCATACGCAACAGCAGAGTGTTGCCGAATTTTTTCCACTCACCGATCTGATCAGCAGTAGTTGAGGGATTATAAAACTGGTCACCCACGGGTTTATCAGCATTTACATCCAGGCTGTCTGTTGCCTGCGAAACTTCTTTTAGCAAATCGGTATAGATATCCTTTTGTTTATCATATGCCGGGAAATAGATCGATTTGTTATAAGCCTGCCCAGCCTGGAAATAAGGCACATCGCCATAAACATCAGTTATACGTTCAAATATCAACGCTTTCATTATCCTTGATATCTGGTGCAGGTTTTTGTACTGGGGTTTGCCAGAGGTAAGGGTATAAAGATCAACAGCATATTTAACCCCATAGGTATAGGCATGATCAAAAAATGATCCCCAGCCGCCAGGGCTTAAAAGGTACTTATCGCCAAAGTAATACCCTGATGTAGATGCCCAATGCTGGATAAAACAGCCCGCGCCTTGTATCTCTGTTTCTTCTACCTCAATTGCATTATCCGTGCTTCCGGTATAAAAAAGCTGTGTAGTGGTTAGTATATTATTTGGATCAAATACCTGCGCAGTTACGGCATTCGGATCAGTATTTGTTTTTATAAGGTCTTTCTTGCAAGCAGCAAGGGCCATTATCATGATCGCGCTTGCCAGTATATATTTAGATTGTAATTTCATGTTAAGGAGTTTATTATGTTTTCCAATAATCATCTTAAAATTTCACATTAAGGTTAAGCCCGAATGTTCTTGTGTAGGGTACTTCAGCCTGTTCAATACCCTGCGGACCATTTGAATAGTTAGATTCGGGGTCAATATTCGGTGTATGTTTCATAATGGTAAATACATTTCTGGCATTAAACCCTATTGTTAGTCCCTGGATCTTATTTTTGAATGCGCTGGCCGGGAAGCTATAGCTTAATATGATCTGCCTGAATTTGATAAAACTGGCGTCATAAACAAATATGCCTGGATTGTAGTTGCTTACCTGTGCATAGTAATCCTGTGGGTACAATTGTTGTGTGCCGTATCTGAGATCGCGCCCTGCAAGAGTTGCTTTTGAAAGGCCGAATTGATAAGCATACCAGTTGGTGCCCGAAAATATTTTACCACCAAATTTACCATCTATCAGAAAAGAGAGATTTATACGCTTGTATCTTAATTCGCTGGTAATACCTGTTGTCCAGGGGTCAATACCCGACCCGACATCTACATAGTTTGTGCCAGCCGCCGGAGCACCGGTTGTTGGATCAATGATGATCTTGCCGTTTGTGTCACGTGCAGGATCTGCAACAAATATCTGGTAGGCTGATTTACCCAAAGCTTGTGACATGTAGGCTACGCCCAGGCCTTGATCTTCTCCGGCACGCGAATACCCCAGAGGATAATTAGCGGAACCTGATGAAAGCGATAATACTTTATTGGAATTATAGGTTATATTTAATGTTTCAGTCCAGGTGAGATGCGCTGTTTTAACAGGCACACCTGATACTAAAAATTCGATACCCTTGTTTTGTATGGTGCCTGAGTTGAGCAGAACTGCATTATATCCCGAGGTTTCGGAAGTAACAGCCGGTATAACTTCCTTGCTTTCTTTTTTGTTATAATAAGCCACATCAAAATGCAGCCTGTTCCTAAAAAAGTCCAGCTCTGTACCTATTTCAAATTCCTTAGCAGATGATGGCTGTAACTGTGCATTTGGCACGGTACCGCCGTTGGATATATTGCCTATTGGGCGACCATTTAAGTTACCTATATTATTATACCCTAATAAAGTTTGATAGGGCTGATCGGCTTCGCCGCCCACATCGGCATAGCCAATTCTTAGTTTTCCCATATCTAACCACGGTGCATGAAGCAATTCGGAAAAAACAAACGAACCATTTATTGATGGATATAAATAGTTTGTTTTGCCCGGTGCCAGCGTCGAATACCAGTCATTACGGCTGGTAACACCCAGATACAGAAAGTTTTTGTACGAAAAATCCAATGTTCCGTAAAGCGATTTGTTTTGTCTTAGGGGATTGCTTTCATATTCAGTAGGGCTTGCAAGATTACCAACGGTATACAAGTATGGGGTTTGAAAAGTGTTACCGGTTGCTACCAGGTCATCAACTGTGTTTTTTCGGGTGTTGGCGCCCAATAATGCTGATAGTTCAAAATCTTTAGCTATTTTGAATTTATCTCCAACTATCGCATCAATATTTATTTCAGTTGACTTTCTGTTTTCCTCTGTCATGGCCCCGGTGGTTTGATAAGCCGTGCCATTGGGAGTAATGTTTGTATTTCTGTCAGCAAAATAGTCTTCACCTGCCCGGAATTGCAGGTATAAACCATTATCGAAAGTGTATTTAAGGTCCGCCGAACCTATAAAACGATTACGACGGGTATTATTGATGAATTCGTAGGCAGCAAAATAAGGGTTAGTAGTATAAGCATCATTTAAAAACTGATTTTCTGAACCGTCAGCTTTATATCCCGGCGCCAAAGATGCAATATTCACATTTGGAGGAAGAAACAATGTGGCAAAATTCACACTTCCCGGGGCGTCAGATACACTCGGTCGGTTATGTGTAAATGCATTAATATATTGCCCTTTTAGCTGAAGGTCTAAACGTTTGCCTAACTTGTAATTAGTCGACAATGAAAAGGATTGTTGCTGATACCCAGCATTTGGGATAATACTGGTATTGTGCAGATCGCTTGCAGAAAAGCGCAGCCCCCCGTCATTATCCAGGTTTTTACTAAAGGATACTGTGTTAGTAGCTGCAAATCCGTTTTTATAAAACCGGCCCATATTTCCAGGCTGTGCAGTATATGGCCTTTTAACTGTATCAAACTGGTAAACCATCGATCCGTCAAGTTTTGCACCCCAACTGGACAGCCCTAAATTAAAAGCATCATTTCCGCTTACGGGTTTTATCCCATCAGATCCTTGTCCATAAGTTCTTTGCCAGTCGGTATTGTCAATTACATTTTGCACGACATAATTGGAGTTCCATTCCACGCCTGAGCCTTTGGCATTTTTACCTGATTTTGTCGTGATCAAAATAACACCCTTGCTGCCGCGATAGCCGTATAATGCGGAAGCGGCAGAACCCTTTAATACGGTGATCGTCTCGATATCATCAGGATTGATATTAATGGTGCCATCGCCGCCATCAGCGCCGCCATATCCGCCGCCTACATCTGTTTGAGCATAGGTGGTATTTTGCATCGGGATACCATCTATTACATATAAAGGCTGGTTAGAGCCCGTAAGGTCCGAAATACCTCGGATTACCACGTTAGCAGATCCACCAGGACCTGTAGCTACATTGCTAACATTAACGCCGGCTACTTTACCTTCAAGATCGTTTACAAAGTTGGTTTCACGTGCTTCGGTCAGCGAGGCTCCTTTTACTTCCGTTACGGAGTAGCCCAAAGCACGTCTTTCTCTTTTAATTCCCAATGCGGTAACAACAACATCATTTAACTGATTCGAGGATACATGCAGTTTAATATTAATGGTAGTTTGGGAGCCCACTAACACTTCCTGCGTTGCATAACCTAAAAATTTAAAAACCAGGGTAGCGTTGTTACCGGCGTGAATGGAGTACAGACCGTTTACATCTGTTGCTACTGCTGTACTTGTACCTTTCAAAGTTACTGCAACACCTGGCACCGGTTCATTTGTTTCCGCATCAGTTACTTTACCTGTAATGGTACTTTGAGCAAACGCTGCACTGCTGAACAAAAGGATCATTAACGTCTTTAAGAAAAAGACTTTTAAAACAAATGAAATTTTGTGGTAGTAAAGGTTTTGTTTCATAGTTTGAGATTAAGGTTGGAGAAAGACGGTTAAAGAACGCTATAAGTACTACGGGAAACACAACCTGCTATACAGGGTATCTCCTTTTAGGGGAAAAGTCGTTTTTGAATTAGTAATCAAAAACTTAGATTAATCAGGGAAAACAGCTCTATTGGCTAATATAAATATAATATCGGAATTAAAATTTATACAATCAGGCTAAATATTTATACAAAATGCTTTTTTCTGACCCTTTAATAAGGAGATCATGTATGCAAACCCCGCTCTGCCCCATCCGCCACGCACCCACCCAAGAGAATTTTCACCGACCAATTTCACCCGTTCACCGGGAAAATAGGGGCATACATCTAATAGTCCCTATTTGCTTGTAACGTTTCCTTTTTGAGTTCGTCTTATGGATGTATTTAAAAACAAAGAAGTACAAACATTTGACAATCAAAATATTAAAATAAAATGAAGACTAAATTTTTATCCTTCGTAGCTATCGCAGCCATAGTATTAGGAGTAAGCAACACAACCATCGCAGCAGTAAAAAATGATGCAGCTGCCAAGAACAATGAAGTTAGTACAGTACTAACTAACGTAAGCAAGATCAACAAAATTGAAGTTCGCGGAAACGTAGAAGTATTTGTATCAGACGGCTCAGCCGACCAGGTAAAAGTATATAACCACTACTATTCTGAAAGCGCTTTGGTACAAAGCCAGAATGGTGTACTGCGCATCTCATCTTTCTCAGACCAGAAATTAGTGGTTTGGGTTACCGCAGCGCAACTAAGCGGAATCACTGCTTATGATAATGCTGAAGTAAGATCATTCGGAAAATTATCTTCTATAGAAATGGACGTTACTTTACATGATAATGCCTATGCCAAATTAGATATGGACGGTTACAGCGCAAATATCACTTTAAACAACCGCGCTAAAGCTGACCTTAATGGTAGCGTAAATCAGTGTAACTTAAAATATGATCATTCAGCCACTGTAAACAGTACCAACTTTGCCGCAGATCATATGACTAAAACTGTTGACGGGTTGAACAGAAATACAGCTGATGAGCTTGTAGACCTCTAATCAATACTTTTGCAAAAGTTCAACATATATTCACAGAGCCGTTCTTGTAAATCGAACGGCTTTTTCTATTTTTGGTGTAACCAGATCTGATCAAACACGTCAAATACATAAAAATCAAACCATGAAAAAATCATACTCAATTGCAATATTATTTGTTGCAGCCCTGTCATTATCTGTATTGTCATCCTGCAGGTTTGGCTGCATCAAAGGCTCAGGCCACCAGGTAACAGAACAACATAAGGCAGGGAACTTTACCCGGCTCGATATATCCGGCAGCTTTAGGGTGAATTTAAAACAGGATAGCAGTTTAAATGTGTCTGTAACTGCTGATGATAACCTGATGAAATATATTCATGTTAATATCGACGGGGACAGGCTGCATATTTATTCAAAGAAAAACCTATGCAGCAGTGGCGAAATGGTGCTCAACATTGGCGTAAAAAATCTGGAAGAAATAAAAGCATCTGGTGGGATCAATTTAGTTTCTGATGGAAAGCTAAATACAAAAGACCTGCGTTTTAAACTGAACGGGGCAAGTAAGGTGGATATGGACCTGAATGCTGACAACGTAATTACCGAAGGCAACGGATCAACAGAAATGAACTTAAGGGGACAAGCTTCTTCGCATAAAATCGAGTTTGCCGGCAGCGGTAAAATTAATGCTCTTGATTTTGTGGTAGGTAGCTATGATATTGAAACAACCGGTGCCAGTGAGTGTAATATTAACGTACTAAAAGACCTTAATGTGAATACTACCGGCGCTGCTGATATTAAATACCGTGGTAATCCGTCAAGTGTTAATACTAACAAGATGGGTGCAGCGACTGTTACAAAGATCAACTAAATACAAATTGTCAATGAATTTTTGAAGGAGCCCCGGAATGCCTGGGGCTTTTTGTTTATAGACGGTGATACATAATTCAAAAAGAAGTAATCGTGAGAACAGCCATCTGATAATTTTTTCAAAAAATTATTAATACCTTTGCACTCCCAAAACAAAGGCATGCTATTTGATAAAAGCATGACTGACACAGGATTTTAGTAAAAAATACGCAATAAGAAAATGAATATTTCGCAGGAAAAAATCGACAACCTGAATGCCGTTGTAACCATTAACATCAAACCCGAAGATTACCAGCCGCGGGTTGAAAAAGCTATAAAAGATCACGCCAAAAAAGCAAAAATACCTGGTTTCAGGCCGGGAATGGTTCCGCCTTCGCACATCAAAAAAATGTATGGCAAAAGCATTTTGGTTGACGAAGTAAATAACCTGCTTTCAGATACGCTGAATAACTATATCAACGAGCAGCAGTTGGAGGTATTGGGTCAGCCATTGCCAAAAATGGATGATGAGAAGCAATACAACTGGGATTTTGCTGATGATTTTGAATTTAACTACGAAGTAGGATTAGCTCCTGAATTTGATGTCGACTTTTCATCAAAGGATAAAGTAACCCAATATGTGATCAAAGCTGATAAAGAAACTTTAGAAGCCCGCATCAAAAATATCCGCAAAAGCTATGGCAAAATGACAAACCCTGACGTATCGGCAGACGGGGATGTACTTTATGCCGAATTGGTGCAGCTTTCTCCGGATGGTTCTGTTTTTGATGGTGGTGTAACCAATACGACGTCGGTTCGTTTAGACCAGGTACAGGACGAGAAAATCAAAAAGTCTCTGATCGGCCTGAAAAAAGATAATGAAGTAACGCTGGATATTCAGAAAGCCTATAACAATGATGCAACCCGCATTGCTGCTATTTTGAAGGTTGACGATGAAACAGCTGCTGAGTTAAAATCAAATTTCCGTCTGACAGTTAAGAACGTTAACCGTTTAGAAGAAAGCGATTTGAATCAGGAGTTCTTTGACAAATTATTTGGTGAAGGTACAGTAACTACTGAAGAGGAATTCAGAACAAAGATTACTGAAGAGGTAGAAGCAATGTTTGCACAGGATTCTGAACGCAAACTGCAAAACGATCTGTATACCCTGAGCATCGAAAAAGCAAAATTTGACCTGCCTGACGAGTTTTTGAAACGCTGGTTAAAAGCAACCAACGAAAAACTGTCCGAAGAAGAATTGACCGGTGGTTATGATGATTTTGCTAAAAACCTGAAATGGACCTTGCTGGAAAACAAGATCATTAAGGATAACAAGATCGAGATCAAATACGAAGAAGTGTTTGCTGCTGCTAAACAACGCCTGGATGCACAATTCAGGATGTATAGCCCTCAGCCCTTGAGCGAGGAGCAACTTGGACAATATGCTGTTCAGTATTTA
>DATHLW010000488.1:0-7598 GCA_035487675.1 Mucilaginibacter sp.
TCATGGGATGGGTTGCTGCGGGTAAAGGTTACCCAAACAAAGTTGTTGATATTTTGAGCGGTAAACTCCGCATCATCACACAGAACCATCATTGGCAGGCCATCCAAATCAGCCCCTGTCAAAAGCTCATCCAGTATTTCAAGGACAATAGGCAGATCACTGCTCTTTATATTTTTAGGCACCTCGATAGCTAAAATACCAGGCACTACCATCTTGAATTTGTCAAAAGGCCGTGGCAGATCAAATCCGGCAGGCAGCTCACTCCAAAGCTCCCTTCTTACTGCTCCTGCCACTGCCACTGCCACTTTACTGCCGGAATTCAATCCACTGCCACTATAGTCCAGTGTATCAATAGTAGTTTTGGTATAAAAATGCAGGTCGCGGGTAAGGTCAATTCGCTGCAGCACATGCTTCAGGAAACCTCCAATATCATTTACACTCAGGCTTGGGTCATCCTCTCTTGCGACGATGAATAAGTATTTAGCCAGGCTTAATTGTCCCTTTCCCAAAATCTGGTTGGCAATGGTTAATATTTCTTGTGGCTTGCGTTCATTAAGGTAAGGTGTATAACGCTCGCTGCCGATTGCAAACAAAAGTGGGTGAACTCCTGCGGCATCAACTGCATTTACTGCGTGCAAGCCGGGTATTTCTTTTTGAATGGCTGAACCTGTTATCTCGTGGATCAAAGCGCCAAAACTGGTATCTTCCTGCGGGGGGCGGCCAACAACCGTAAACGACCAGATTGCATCCTTACGATGGTACACATTATGAACCTTCATTAAAGGAAATGGATGCTTTAAGCTGTAATAACCCAAATGATCACCAAACGGCCCTTCGGGCTTATTATCATGCGGCATGACTGTTCCGGTGATGACAAAATCTGCGTCAGCTGAGATGCAAAACCCTTCGTCATCATAAAAATAACGGAAGCGCCGTTTTCCCAATGCCCCGGCGAACGTCATTTCTGATAACCCTTCAGGTAATGGCATCACCGCTGCTACTGGATGTGATGGTGGTCCGCCGACAAAAACGCTCACTTTTAGGGGCTGGCCTTTTGCATTGGCTTTGGTTTGATGCACGCCAATTCCCCTATGAATTTGGTAATGGAGCCCTATTTCTTTATCGGTGATATAATCATTACCAGCTAACTGAATACGGTACATGCCCAGGTTGGCATCCATAATTCCCGGCTTATCAGCATCCTCGGTGTATACCTGTGGCATCGTCACAAACGGGCCACCATCCATAGGCCAATTCACTATCTGCGGCAGATCACTGATCTTTGCCTTACCAAAACTAATCGGCGAATTTCCACTAACCTTCATAGGCAAGGCAGATAACGCAGTTAAAGCGATATTGGCATATTTAAATGGATGCTTTATTGCTTTGATCGGATCATTTTTGAGCTCCACCAGCGTTTTTACCTGCTCCAGAGTATCCCTGAAAATGAATTTTGACCGTTCGAGCGTACCGAACAGATTAGACACCGCCGGGAACTTGCTGCCCTTTACATTCTCGAACAGGATAGCCGGCCCCTGGTGCTCAAATACCCGCAGGTGAATGGCTGCCATTTGGAGGTAAGGATCAACCTCATCCTTGATTCGTATTAAATGACCATTTTTTTCGAGATCGGCAATGCAGGCTTGTAAGCTCGGGTAACCCATTGGCAGGTGATAATTAATTGCCAAAAGTACTCAAAAAATGATGTTTTGAGGCACCCTGCTACTATGCTATATCAATTCCCCTATCCAAATAAACATCCTGTATCGTATGCAGAAAATCGACCCCCTCCTTAAATGGGCGCTGAAATGCCCTGCGGCCTAATATCAGCCCAGTGCCACCAGCACGTTTATTTACGACAGCATGCTTTACAGAATCCGCCAAGTCTGATGCACCTTTTGACTCCCCGCCAGAGTTGATTAGTCCCGCCCTGCCCATATAACAATTAGCTAACTGGTAACGGCAAAGATCTATCGGGTGATCAGTAGCTAACTTACTATACATCAGCGGGTCACCTTTAGAGAAATTAATAGCGGGGAAACCACCATTGACATCAGGCATCTTTTGTTTGATAATATCCGCCTGAATAGTAACTCCGATATGGTTGGCCTGCCCGGTAATGTCTGCCGATGTTTCATAATTCACTCCGTCTTTCTTAAATGCATTATTACGTGTGTAGCACCATAATACGGTGGCCATACCCATCGAATGCGCCTCCTCAAAGGCCTGTGCGACTTCCACAATCTGCCGGTCCGAATCCTCCGAACCAAAGTAGATTGTTGCTCCTACGGCTGCTGCACCCAGGTTCCATGCATCTTCAACCGTGCCGAACATTACCTGTTTGTATTTGGTCGGATAGGTAAGCAGTTCATTATGATTCAACTTCACAAGAAAAGGGATCTTATGCGCATATTTTCTCGACATCATGGCCAGGTTACCAAAAGTGGTTGCTACCGCATTGCAATTGCCCTCTATTGCCAGTTTGATGATATTTTCCGGGTCAAAATAAAGTGGATCTTTCGCGAAAGATGCTCCGGCAGTATGTTCTATACCCTGGTCAACAGGTAAGATGGAAAGGTAACCTGTACCCGCCAGTCGCCCATGGCTATACATCGCCTGCAGATTGCGCAAAACCTGTATGTTGCGATTGCTATGTGCAAAAACCTTATCTACAAAATCTGGTGAAGGCAGGTGTAGCTGATCTTTGGAAAATGTTTTACATTGATGGGTAAGCAGGTCATCTGCCTGGGCGCCCAGCAGATCGGTAATTTTTTTTGATGCCATGACGTAGGTATTGTATTTGTTATCACAAATTACGGCATGTTTTGTTTATCGATGATAACTTTTTTCATCTCATATCAATTTTATTACGAATTGCACGCCGCCAAAAACTATTGTTACATTTGCAGCTCTCAATCATTCTGTCGGCTCATGTCAGTAATTGTATTTACTGTTATTCTTTTACTCGGTTCTTATTTTGCGGGTTTGCTAGGCTCGCTTACCGGTTTGGGCGGCGGGTTCATCATCATACCCTTATTAACGCTTCTATTAAAGGTTGATATACATTATGCTATCGGTGCATCGCTGATATCAGTTATCGCTACTTCATCGGGGTCGGCAGCAGCGTATGTCAAAGAAGGTATTACCAACATCAGGCTGGGCATGTTTTTAGAAATTGCCACAACAGCCGGAGCTTTTACCGGAGCTATACTGGCTATTTATATACCCACTCACTATATTGCCATCCTATTCGGGGTGATCCTTATTTTTTCAGCTATAATGTCCCTCAGACAAAAGGCAGAACACATAGTTCATAAGGAAACCTTTTTATCAAAAAAACTAAAATTAGGTGGTAAATACCCAATGAATGGTAAATCGATAGCATACGGTGTCAGTAACATATCCGGTGGTTTTTTCATGATGGTTTTTGCAGGAATTATTTCCGGGTTATTGGGTATCGGTTCGGGTGCATTAAAAGTGATAGCGATGGATGGCATTATGCGCATCCCTTTTAAAGTATCCACAACTACAAGTAATTTCATGATCGGTGTTACCGCAGCGGCAAGTGCTGTGGTTTATCTGCAGAGGGGATACATTCATCCCGGTTTGGCAATGCCAGTAGTTATTGGTGTATTATTAGGCGCAATTAGCGGTTCAAAAATATTGGTACATGCTTCCTCATCCAAATGGTTACGCTGGATGTTCGCTATTGTCATTACTGTTATAGCAATACAAATGATTTATAATGGCATCGAAGGGAAAATTTAAAGATAAAGACATGCAGGTTATCATCGGCTGGATACTCCGGGCCGGTGTCCTGGTTTCTATGATTCTTGTTTTTATTGGGGGCATATTTTTTATATATCGGCATGGCCATAGTATCCCCGATTATAGTAAATTTACAGGCATACCTGATTTTATTCAAAACATCAATGGCATTATTGATGGCATGCTCCACCTGAAGGGGCAGGCGATTATCCAGTTTGGCATCATTTTACTAATAGCTACACCCGTTATCCGGGTGGCATTTTCGGCCATTGGTTTTTTAATGGAGAAAGACTACCTGTATACCGCTATTACTCTCGTTGTGCTATTAATTATTTTGGCCAGTATGATCAGCGGTTGGGCCGGATAAAAAGCTTACGTATTATCAATTCTCGGCGCTACCGCTCAGTCTTTTCTGTTCTTCCGTTGTTTTGGCGTGCGACCGCGCTGGCGTAGAACCAAAATGGAATGTAAATGTAGCCGTAACAAACCTTGACCCTACTTTATCTCTCGACTGAATATCCAGCCCATTAAAAGTGGTTCTGTATTTGTTAAACTCACTGTTAAATATGTCGCTTACGGAAAGCCTTATAGCGCCTTTGTTATTTAAGATCGCATACCGCAGTCCAGCACTTGTCCATGCCAAAAAGTTATACTGACTTATGATATAATAAGTAGGCGACTGGTATACATTGGTCAGCTGAGCACTCAATTTTGATGTTAGTTTGAAATTTTCGTTAATGTTAAGGTCGATGCCATTAGTATTTTTACTGCCAGACCCAAAATACTTATAAACATAGCGCTCATGCGATGCATCAATTTGCGCATCAACATGCCACCATTGGGTCAGGTCAACCGGAAGGTTGAACTCAATCATATACTGATAACGTGTGCCTAAATTAGCCTTGGTAGTTACGTAGGAACCAGTAGCATTATTCTGATCAAAAATTGTCTGATAATAATTATCTGTTATTATCGCACTCAAACTTACCCGGTATTTATCAGCAATGAAATCTGATAAACGGAACGTATTTATAAAATCAGGCCTCAGGAAAGGGTTACCAGTGCTGGAATAAAACTCATCCACATAACTTACAAATGGGTTCAGGTCCTGGTAATTGGGGCGCCCGATACTGCGAGAGTACGACAGGGTTAACAAGTTATTTTTATCCAGTTGCTGGCTTAATTGCGCATTGGGAAACAGGCTAAAATAACTGCTGTCAGCATGACGGCTTGGGTTGACAGATTCTGCGGTAAAATGGGTGCGCTCGCCACGTAGGCTAAGCGTGAAATTTGTTTTATTGAATTTCCCTTCAAATTCGAGATAACCTGCATCGACCCGCTCAGTGTAAACAAAGTGATCCGTCCGAACAGAGTCTGTTACATACTTACCGTTCAGCAACTGATCAAAATCTATCTGGTTATCACTACTTACCCGGCTGCTTTTAACCCCCAAATTTAAACGGCTGTTTTTTGATAATGCCTGGCTGAAATCAATATTAGCTGATTTGATCTTGATACGTGATGGAGAATTATCACTATAAAAAACAGGGTTATTCTCGTTTTGTCCTGTCGCATTAAAAAAATCATTCTGCAACATTTCTTCAGAGCTGCGATGGTAATCAGAATAATCAGCATCAGCCGATAAAACACTGTTGCCTGCTTTATCAAGGTCGATTTTATAATTCAGGTTATAGTTTAAATTGTAAATATCCCTGTCGATCACCGACGAAGCTTTAATAACTGAATCCCGATATCCGTTGGTGGAGATATAAGTGGTATTCTTTTTATCAATATTGGCGCTGTTGTAAAAACCGTTCACCAGGAAACCAATAGTTTGACGCGGGGTAAGCTGGTAATCGGCACCAACACTAAAATTGTGATTGCTTGTCTTAACATCGGCATCGTAATCCAACGTAAAATGATTCAACCCAGAACTATTATTGACGAATCTGTTTGTATAGATGGTATGTGGTATGCTATTATTTGAATAATTATATGCAGCAAAAAGATTCAGTTTTTCGGTGCGCAGATTGTAGTTGATACCAGAATTAAATTTATACTTATCGCCATAAGCGGCACTCTCGGTCAGTGATACATTTGAACCTATATCCTTTTTTGCCTTCAATATCACATTGATCATACCCCCGGCACCGGTTGATCCATATTTGCTCCCGGCATTATCGATCAGCTCGATCCGACTAATACTGCTGCTCTGATAGTTTTTCAAAAAATTGGTCAGTTCCTCTCCTGTAAGCAATACGGGTTTACCATTTATAGCAATCAACGCCTTCTGACCGCCATGATACAACACCTCATCATTCACTACTTTCACCCCCGGCGAGGTACTCAATATATCATAAAGTGAAGCACCCGAAGCCATAATATTCTGCTCCACATTCAGCACGCTCTTATCCGGTTTTACCTCTACAAAGTCCTTTTTGCCGGTTATAACTACTTCACTTAATTGATTTGGTGACTGTTTTATTGAAATAAAGCCGATATCTCTGCTTTTACCGTCTTCTACATCGTAAGGTCCTGAGTAGGATTTGATATAATTAAGTTTGGTAACAAAAACCAGGTATTTCCCTTTACTAATATTACCGAAAAAAAACAGCCCGGATTTATTGCTTAATGTGGATTTTACTACTGATGAATCGGGATAATTCAATAACACTATAGTGGCCTCATCAACAAGCCCTTTGTCCGAATAAACCTTGCCTACCAATGCTGATGATGTTGATTGTGCAAATGTTATAGAATATGCACATGTGAACCATACGGTAAGAAAACATCCGGCAAGAATTCTCATCAATCAGGTTGTGTAAAGGTTTATACTATAGTCCAATTGTTTAAATACGGTCACAATATAGCAACTAAAAATTGCATTCGAATAAATTTCATGCCCGTTTTTAACGGTAAATTAATAATACAGCCACTGAGAAACTATTATTTAAACAAGACTTTAATTGACCAATAAAATATTCGTTTTAAATAAAATGGATCATTTCTGTTTACAAACAAAGGTCATAACAAACATCTGATTCACAATATCAAACCAAATTAAAAACCAACATTTGAATTTATACTGGTGGAGATGCTATATTTGTTTCCCCGATCATAAAAAATGAAGAAAATTTTACTTCTGTCAATCGCATTTCTGCTTACAATAAAAGTATTTGCACAAAACGGTACATCCGACGAAACTCCGATAAATTATAAAAACCTGTCAGGAAATATTATTGGTACGTTGAGCATGCCTAAAAATGTTTCAGGTAAGGTTCCCGTGGTACTTATTGTTGCCGACTCAGGGCCGACAGACCGTAACGGCAATAATGAGCAAACCGGTTTAAACAGTAACATGTATAAGCTACTTGCCGAGGGATTGGCGAAAAACGGTATTGCTTCGGTACGCTTTGACAAAAGAATGGTGGGAGAAAGTAAAACAGCTAACAAGCTGGAAGACCTTAGATTTGATGATTATGTTGATGATGCTGTTGGCTTGACTGGCATGCTGAATGATGATCAACGTTTTTCAAAAGTTGTTATTCTGGGGCATGGCGAAGGTTCATTGGTGGCCATGCTCGCTGCACGTGATCAGCCTGCTAAAGCTATTATTTCGATTAATGCTACCAGCGAGCAAGGCGATAAACTGATGACCCAACAATTTAAGTCAAAACCCCAATACATACAGGATGAGTTTAAGACCCTGCTGGATAGTATGAAGAAAGGAAAGACTTTTGATAATGTCGACCTGGCGATGTACCCATTAGTTACTACTGCTAAACAAAAGTATCTCCTTTCCTATTTCAGATACCCGCCATTACGGGTAA
>DATHLW010000489.1:0-3629 GCA_035487675.1 Mucilaginibacter sp.
TTTTGGTTACTTTTCTATCAAGAGAAAAGTAACTAGGCCCCAGCGGCCATGAGCTGAACGGAATATTTTGTGGACCCTAAATATCTTATTCCTCCTTTATCTTACTCGTCATCCACACAATCACCAAACCCAATAAAGCGATCAACGCAAACGCCCAGCGCAGATTAGCGGCCTGCGCCACAAAGCCTACCAATGGCGGTACTAATAAGAATCCTAAATAACCTACTGTTGATACTGCCGCTATGGCCGGCCCGCCGCTCATAGATTTTGACCGTCCGGCTACGCTGAACACCAGTGGTATCATACATGATACTCCAAGGCCAATTAATGCATAACCTGCAATAGTAGGTATGGTAAACGGAAACGCAATGACAACAGCAAAACCGCAAACAATGAGCACACCACTGTATTGCAATACCATTTTGATGCCCCGGCGGTTTACCAGGTGGTCGCCTGCAAAGCGGCCGGTAGTGACGGCGATCATGAACACCACAAATGCGGCTGTGGCGACAACCTTGGTGGCATGCACCGCCTTAAATATGTAAATACCGCTCCAGTCGTACATCACATTCTCGCAGGCCATGGACGAAAAGCAAATGAGGGCAAATTTGAGCAGTTCTTTATCGGGAAGGGAGAAAATAGGCTTGCGTTCGCGGGGCTCGGGTTTTTCGTGCAGGGTGTTGGGCCAGGCCAGGAATGCGGTGAGGCAAAGCCCGATGCTCACCACCAGCAGATGCCAGGTAGGGGGCACTTTAAAGTAGGCCATAATGAGGCTGAATACAGAGCCTGAAAGTCCGGCAAAGCTCCAGATGCCGTGAAAGGTGGTAATGATCGACTTCTTATATAGCTTCTGCACACCAACTGACTGTGTATTGATGCTCAGGTTGAGAATATTGCGCGATGAGCCGAAGAAAAACAATATGGCAATGAACTGCCAGTACTGATTGGTAAAGCCCAACAGTCCGAGCATCAGGTTAAAGGCTATGGCGCCCACCAGCATAATGCGGCTGCTGCTGAAAGTGCTGAGCATGCGGCCGGTGATAGGCATGGTGATCATCAACCCGGCGGGCAGTGCCAGGAGTGCCCAGCCAAGCAGTTCCTCGTTCAGGTGGAGCGATTGCTGAATGTAAACGATGCGCGATGTCCAGGTGGTGTAACCAAATCCCGACACAAAGAAGAACAGCGCATTGGCTATACGTATTTGCCGGGGAGTTTTGGTCAGGGCAGCTTCCATAATGATTTGCTAAAATAGAGTAAATTGGTTTAGAGTTTGGAAGTTTTCAAAACTTCCTGATGCGGTATTAAGAAAACCATTATATTGCATCAAACTTAGACTTTATGATAGATATTGATATTCAGCAGGAACTACAGTATGAATTGTTAGATGATGAGAAACTTATCTGGACAGGCAGGCCCGGCTTGGGGATAATATTCAGAAAAATAGACATATTCATTATCCCATTCAGCCTTGTTTGGTTTGGGATGATGTTATTCGCAATATTTGGCGCAAGTACTTCAGCTTCAGAAAATTCAAATGTGCCCTGGCCGGTTTTTTTGTTTTTTATCCCCTTTTTATTTGCAGGGTGTTATATCACTTTCGGAAGGTTTTGGATAGACAAACGTCGCCGGGCAAATACCGTATATGGTATAACTAATGACAGGATTATTATAAGGTCGGGAGTGTTTTCCAAAAAGGTGAATTCGTTCAATATCAAAACACTTTCAAATTTGTCGGTAGATGAAAAATCCGACGGAACCGGAAACATCATATTCAGTCAGAACGATTTTATGTTTGGAATGATGAGCGGTATGATATGGCAGAGTATGGGCACCAGGTTCGTCCCGCGTTTCGAACTCATCGAAGATGTCAGAAGCGTTTACAATATCATCCTTAAACTACAAAGGGCCTGAGATGATAGAGGAGCAAAGCCCTGTTTTACTGAAAAGGCAGTACAATACTATTATTCTTGCAGGTATAGGAATTGCTATATTGTTTTACCCAGTTGTTTCATATTTGGTATACTCAAAAAGTATGCTGCCATTAATGCGGTTTTTTATTTCGAGGGTAGCTATGTGGGTCACGCTTCCCTTGCTGTATCAATATGCTCACAAAGTAGAAGACAGACCATTTTTGATATGGAAAGAACAGCCCAAAAGCATCTATTTCTACGTTGCCTCTATTGCTCTTTTATCTCTTATGAGCTTTTATGCCAATAGGATTTCCACAATACCTGAATTGTTGGGGTTTCATGACGATTACAGATCGATCAGGTATTGGAATAAACTTTTAAAAGAGAATATGCCCATGAATGTACTGGCATGTGTTACTGCTGGCGTAACGGAAGAATTAATCAATAGAGGATATATCTATCCCAGGCTTTGCCTATTGTTTAAGTCGCCGATATTGCCGCTGTTTATCTCATCATTGTTTTTTTCGTTGATGCACATGGGCTATGACAACCTTGGTGAATATATTTTTACTTTTATTTTTGGTCTTTGTTGCGCATTATTTTATCGTCGATTTCGTAACATTCAGACTCTGATCATTTTTCATTTTATATATGATATGATAGCATCCTTCTGAAATAATTAAATAGGCACCCCTTTGGACATAGTAGCAGAAATTACAGAAGAAAAGTTTCATATGATAGCCAAAAGCTATTATTTGAATAAGAACTGGGATAAATTAATTGCAATTTTGGCAATTGCAGCCCTGATATTGGATTTAACTACACCATTGCCAACGTATCATAGAACGGATATTGTGTCAATGCACTTCAGGTATTTTAATGCCATCCTGACAATTTTAATGATCTTCTTTTTTGTACTGCCTTACCTGGTTTTCTATGTCGAAATGCGGTTGTTTTTAAAGAAAAAAGACCTGATAACTGGCATGTATAATTACCATATGGATGCAGAAGGTATTCATGTGCGTGTAAATGATTTAGATAGAAGCTATCTCTGGGATATGGTGAGCAAAGTGTATACAGCATCCGGATTTGTTATTATGAAAATAAACACAGGTGAATTGCTGATACTTCCGATTCTAATATCGGATGATGAAGATAACCAGGGCTTTCTGCAATTTGCAAGGGCAAATACCCCTCACGCAAAATGGAAGTCTTTAAAAAAATAAATTGATAAAATGAATACCTCAGCCCTTACATACCCCAATAAACCAAACAACGCCATTCTTTTAATAGGAATTCTGCTGGCTTTTATAGTTCCGCTGCTGCTTACGCTATGGATAGGCGGGATGCACATGGATTATTATGACAAATTGTTCTACTCGCGGTTTTTTTACTGGGGAACGGTGTTAGTGCTGTTAGGCTATGCTTTAAAAATCGAGCGACAGCCGTTATTGATATGGACAGAAAGCGAAACCACCATCGGCTACTTTTTACTGTCGGTACTGGTGCTTTATCTGCTTTCTATCGCTGCGGCTATCGTATCTGCAATAACCATGCTTTTTGGGGCGCATGAGAGTAATGCAATGATGAAAAAGATAATAGAAACGGTAAAGGGGCACTCGCTGATTGTATTTTTTATCGCGCTTACAGCAGGCGTTACCGAAGAACTGATCTTTAGGGGCTATCTGCTCACCCGTATGGTGCAATTATTCAAAAACA
>DATHLW010000490.1:0-3777 GCA_035487675.1 Mucilaginibacter sp.
ACTTCCAGCGACGATAGCCGTGTAAAGGCATCGCCATTGGCACGTAAGATAGCCCAGGAAAAGGGCATTAACCTGAATGATGTAAAAGGCAGCGCCGAAGGCGGCCGGATTATCAAGAGGGACGTTGAAGAGTTTAAAGTAGCAGTAGCGAGTAGCAGTAGCACTCAAGCTCCGACTGCCGCTGCCACTGCAACTGCCACTAAAGAAGCATCTGCTCCTGTCACTATTCCGACATACGTTGGTCAAGAGAAATACACAGATAAGCCGCTTACCCAGATGCGTAAAACCATCACCCGCCGCTTGTCTGAGAGCTTTGTGATACCGCATTTTTACCTCACTATTTCTGTGGATATGGACCAGGCTGTTGCCGCCCGTACCAAAATGAACGAGGTAGCCCCTGTGAAACTATCCTTTAACGACCTGGTATTAAAAGCCGCCGCCGTAGCCCTGAAACAACACCCTGTGGTGAACTCCTCATGGATGGGCGATAGCATCCGCACCAACGAGCACGTGAACATAGGCGTAGCCGTAGCGGTTGACGAAGGCCTGCTGGTACCTGTAGTGCGTTTTGCCGACGGTAAATCGCTTACCCAGATATCCGCCGAGGTGAAGGACTTTGCACAGCGTGCCAAAGCTAAAAAACTACAATTGCCCGAGATGGAAGGCTCTACCTTTACCATATCCAACCTGGGTATGTTTGGGGTAGATGAGTTTACCGCGATCATTAATCCTCCGGGAGCCTGCATACTGGCCATTAGCGGCATACAGCAGGTGCCTGTAGTGAAAAACGGCGCTGTAGTACCCGGCAACGTAATGAAGCTGACCCTTACCTGCGACCACCGTGTAGTCGACGGCGCAACAGGAGCAGCTTACCTGCAAACGTTGAAAGCTTTGCTGGAAGAACCGGTACGGATACTTATTTAAGAGTCAAGAACCAAGAGTCAAGAATCAAGATATAAGAGCGATGGGCTGATGCCTGTCGCTTTTTTTGTGTGCTGTTTCATTCCCCTCTTGAGAGGGGGCGCGGTGGATTGTGAAATGGTGGGGTGTGTTCTTCGCCATGCATAACGTAGAACACACCTCCAAAGGAGTCCTTCGGACCCTGCCCCTTTCAAGAGGGGAACTTTAATAAAAATTTACAAAGCTCAGACCAACACCATCATAACACAGGTTTTAAATTGGTAGCTTTATTCTAATTTCGATCCCCCGGTAATTCAGACTTAACCTGGAACAATTTTTTTATGCAATCTTGTTTACACAATCCATTCAAATTCCCTATTGGGGGTATTTTATTGCTTTTTTGCTGCTGTGCATTTTCGCTGAATGCCGTAGCATCGGGGGACAAGGATACCACCGTGATCATACACCGCCATACCATCAACAGCGCATTTAACCAGATATTCCGCGAAAATCTGCCCACCGCTTTTTATGGCAACGAATATGGCAACCCTACACACGACCTGCTTGCGGCCGACATCATCCCCAATGTGGTGCTGCTGAGTAGTGATCATTTCCGTTTCTTTTTTGTGGTGACGCCGCGCATACAAATACGCCTGCTGTCCCAGTACCACTCACCTGTAAAATCGCCCAGTTACATGCCGGGCGGAAGCTTGTATACCAGGGTGAACAATGATGATACGCACCCCAAGTTTTTGTCGCTAAGTTACTCGCACCACAGCAATGGACAGGAGGGGCAAACGCTGGATTCTACCGGGAACTTTAACCGTGATAATGGAAAATTCACCACCAATTTTTATACGCTTAACTACTATTTCGGCAAAAGGAATGTCAGCGATACGGCGGCCAAAATCCAGTCGGCATTTATCGGGCTGGAGATACACAGCGGCTTGTTCAATACCGGTTTCTCGCAGCAGCTGACGGGAAAATATGGCTTTGTGCGTACCAATGGCAGCTGGTTTTATGATTTTATGTCGGACAGGCATGGCCACTCCGACCATTACCTCAACCATTATCGTCTGCGCTTTGATTTTGCCTACATCTGGGACAAGCTATACAACTACCCCACTACCGATCTGCGCAAACGCCTCAACGTTTCGGTAAAATATTATTACCAGTTTGGCTTCATGGAAAACGTGGCCCTCACCATAGGCGGCGGCTACCGCGGGCAAGACCCCTACAATATCTATTTCCAATCCAACTACCCCTTCGTAGCCATTGGTATTGCCTCCGGCGTAGCATTTGATATGCGGAAGAAGAAGCATTATAGTACGATGTGATGCTATAACGGTGTTAGCAACAATACATAATTAAGATTGTAGTATTTTTACTTTATGGCAGATGTGCACAGCAAGGAAACCCGCAGCTATAATATGTCGCGGATCAGTAGTAAGGATACCAAGCCTGAAATGCTGGTGCGTAAGTTTCTGCATAAAAACGGCTTTCGTTATAGGTTGCACGTAAAGGATATTATTTAAAATTAAAAGTAGTAACTTGGGTTTGTGATTGATGTTACCTGTGCCCTAATCATAGACGATCAAGATCGTTTATTTGCTGCCCAACGAAGTAGTAAAATGAGTTTGCCCTTAAAATGGGAGCTCCCTGGTGGTAAAATTGAATCCAATGAATCTTCTGAGGAATGTTTAATTCGAGAAATTAAAGAAGAACTTAATATCGAAATAGTGATTGTTAAAAACCTTCCATCAAACACACATATTTATCCCTCAATAGTTATTCGGCTTATACCTTTTATTTGCAAACACATTAATGGAGAAATCACATTAAAAGAGCATATAAGTTTTAAATGGCTAAATACAAATGAATTGTTAGATTTGGATTGGGCAGAAGCCGATGTACCTATACTTTATCATTATCTAAACTACTTCAATGCAATTCAACTTAGGAATTTATGAACAACTCATCAATAAGCTAATAGCCAATCAACTGGCCCTAATTAGTAGTGAAAAATTCTTTGTAAAAAGTACTGTAATTGATAAAGAAGAAGCTTCACGATATCTGAGTTCTTACTTGTCCGAAATAATAAAGTTTGCCTTAAATGAGATTAAGGATGATGAAAAAACACTCCGGCAAATTGAGCTCTCAAATAAAATCATTCAATTATTAATTGAAGAACTCCCAAAACTTAGCCTTTCTGAAAATTTAATTGAGACAGAGGGCAAAATATTGGAGGCGGTATTTTCGAAATTGAATTCTCCGTTTCCTGATTTTAATGAACGGCTTAAGCAAATTACACCATACACTCGTCTAAGCCAAAGCGAGCTTTTTACTGGGAATAATGTAGGCATTTCTTTAGAAAGTGAAATCAAAAAGGAAATACTTTCAGCTGATGAGATATGCTGGTTAGTATCATTTATTAAATATTCAGGTATCAGGATTTTCAAAGAGGAACTAGAGGAATTTACTAATAGTGGTAAAAGATTAAAGATTATTACGACGTCCTACATGGGTGCAACAGACGTTAAAGCGGTAGAGTTTTTATCCAATCTTAAAAATACTGAAATAAGAGTTTCTTATAATGCTGATCATGAAAGGCTACATGCTAAAGCTTATTTATTTTTAAGAAATACAGGTTTTAATACGGGGTATATTGGCTCTTCCAATATATCCAGATCAGCTTTAACGAACGGGTTAGAATGGAATTTAAAAGTAACCTCAAAAGAGATCAATCACATTATAGATAAATTTAAAAAGACTTTTGATACCTATTGGGTAGATAAGGATTTTGAATTGTATCAACCTGGGAAAGACATTCAAAAATTGTCAACTGCGTTAAAACAACAGAAGTCATACGGTAATCAG
>DATHLW010000491.1:0-2810 GCA_035487675.1 Mucilaginibacter sp.
TAAAATGTACCGGGTAAAAGGTAGAGATACATCCGTACAGCATGAAACCAAGTTCAAAGTATTTTGGGGCGGGCATTGTATGTTTATTCACCGTTACCCCGTTAATGCGGTAGGCAGCCAATATAAAGACGGGTTTGGTTATGGCACGTTTAGTTTAAAAAACAATGTTTTAACCGAAAAGGAGAAAATGGCAGTTCCTGTTGACCTGGCCGATCGTGAATTTAACAGTAAGGTCACCTTAAATAATAAGGAATACACTCAGGTGTTTGCCGACCCCAAAACGGAGGAACAAACCACAGAGGTGTATAAACGACTGAGAGAATATTAAATGTTTAGAGTTCCGACCTCAAACATGCCCCAGCCACTGCAAACTGAGTAAGGATATCTTCATAAAAAGCAATTATTTCTATTAAAAATCAACTCGTCAGTCCCTGATTTGGGTTGAACTGGACAAGTTTTTATCAAAATTATAAATTTCATTGTCACATATATTATTCGTAAATTTAATATACCAATTCACCTAAAAATAAATTTTATGAGTTATCGAACGCCTGGTATATATATACCCTTGCTGGGAGCGTTTTTTACCGATTGGTAAATGATCTGGGCGCCCCCATCAACCCTAATTAACAGGTCAAATAAATTTCTCGTTCATCATTAAACTAAATCAAAATGAAAAAGATTTTAATAGTTGCGGCTTTATTAAGTTGCATAATTTATGGATGTAAGAAAAAAGAGAAAGTATCGCAGGCGGGTGTGTACAAACTGGACAAACAAATGGCCAGTGGTGGGGGGAAGGATACTACTTATAAAAGGGCTCAGTTTAAAATTTATACCGACCAGTACTTTATGTATTGTGGCATGGCGCCTGATTCTTCTGTTGGGTTTGGAGCGGGAGCATATAGCCTGGATACAGGGAACAGAATCCTTGAACGCAACATATACAGTAGCGGTTATCTGGACTCAGCTAAAAGTTTTAACCTGATAATTACACGTAAAGACTCAGGATACAGACAGGTTATCCCAGATTTGGTAGTAGTGAAAGGAGTGAAATATAAGCTGATAGAAGATTATTCAAAAGTAGCAGCGACGGACACCTCTGTTCTGGATGGTCTATGGAAATTGGATAGGACTTTCTGGGTAAAAGGGAAGGATACTACAAAAGGTAACGAAACACAATTTAAGATTTTTTGGGGCGGGCATTTTATGTTTGTTCACCGTTACCCGCTTGATCAGGCCGGCAAAACATTTAAAAATGGGTTTGGTTACGGGACTTTTAGTTTTAAAAGCGATACCCTTACCGAAGAAGAGGAAATGTCGAGCCACACAGCACTGGTGGGCCGTAAATTTGGTATCAAGATCACGATGAAGGGGAAAGACGAATATTCGCAGGTGATCGATGATCCAAAAGCAGGAGAACAAACTACAGAAATATACAGAAGGGTACAGTAATTGAAGATTTTTTGTCATTGCAGGTGTACTAAAACGACGCCCTGCAATGACAGTTTGTTAATCCTATTCACTTCGCAACGACTTTACCGGGTTGGCCATTGCTGCCCTCACTGCCTGGAGGCTTATCGTAACAAATGCGATAACTATAGCCATTGTACCTGCCAGGGCAAATATCCACCAACTGATAGTGATCTTATAGGCAAAATCATGCAGCCACTTGTACATAAAATACCAGGCCAGCGGCGCGGCTATCACAATAGCGATGAATACCAGTTTGATGAAATCCATAGCCAGTAAGCGTACGATACCACTTACACTTGCACCCAATACCTTGCGCACGCCAATTTCGCGGGTACGCACCTGGGCAGTGTAGGCTGCCAAGCCTAATAAGCCAAGACATGAGATAAAGATGGCAATGGCCGCGAAATCGGTAAACAAAGTTCCTTCACGCTGCTCGCTTTGGTATAGGTTATCGAATATGTCGTCCAGAAAAGCATAGCCAAATGGGTATTGGCCATTGTATTGTTTGAACTGTTTTTCAGCGGCGACAATCACCTTTGGGGCATCGGTGGCTGTGGTTTTGATGTAGATCTTGTTCAAATACTGCGGCCGGAACCAGAAAATAGATGGTGCTATCTTTTCCTTCATCGAGGCGTAATGAAAATCCTTTACCACGCCAATGATAGTACCTTTGGCGTCACTCATCCCGAAACGTTTACCTATAGGATCTTTAATGCCCATCTCCCTGATCGCGGCTTCGTTCAAAATAAAGTGTGCCGTATCCATTGGGCCGCCGGTAAAAGAAGTGCCTGCCACCAGTTTCATTTTAAAGAACGATACCAGGTCCCTGTCGACCACAATAGGGTGCATAATGGTATTCTGTTTCGGATCTTTTCCATCCCAATCCGCACTGCCCACAAAACCCTGGAAGTGTATGATGTTTTGGTTGGAACGTGTTACGGCCAATACTCCCGGGTGTTTTAACAATTCAGCTTTGGCGGCATCGTAATGCTTATCCATATCGCGCATCCAGAAAGTGAGCACATGTGTTTTATCATATCCCACACCTGTAGTACGGATAAAATTCAACTGACCGGTGATGACAATAGTGCCGATGATGAGGATGATAGAAAACGTAAACTGGGTAACCACCAGTATCTTGCGGAACAGCACATCGCCCACACCTGCAGATATTTTGCCTTTGAGGGCCTTCAATGGCTCGAATGATGACAATAGCAGGGCAGGGTAGATGCTCGATGCTGCCAATGTGCTTGTGATAGCCGCCAAAAGCAGCCACCATACTTGGTAATCGCTCAGGTCGAGGCCCATTTCCTTGCCGGATACTTTATTGAATACCG
>DATHLW010000492.1:0-3871 GCA_035487675.1 Mucilaginibacter sp.
ACGCCATACATAAATATGGAGTCGTCGGGACGCAACTCGTTTAGGGTAAACTTGTGTTTAGCAGCAACTCTATCCACAAGCGTAAAGCTTTGTCCTTCAAATTCAATTGCTGTTCCTTGCTCGAGGTCGCGCAAGGCGACCAGAACATTATCTTTTGGGTGTATGCGTAAAAATAACACGATTTATAGATTTATATAATTTACAGGATTGATGTACGTTCACTTAATCAACTCAATCCAACTTAATCAACTATTTAACTCAAAAATTTTATCCATCAATACCCACTTCTGTCCCGGTTTTGCATTTTTTATTGGCTGCTGAAATTTCCACATCAGGGTTTCCCATTGCTGCACTTCGGGGTTGATGGTATCCATTGTGGCCTTGCGCTCGAAAGTGAAAGCATCTTCTGTTTCCATTATCATAAACAAATGGTTATCGAACCGGTATATCTCCATGTTGGTGATACCCGAATCGGTGATGCTTTTTTTGATACCGGGCCACACATCGCGGTGATATTCTTCATATTCCGCAATTAACGCCGGGTCATCTTTCAGGTCAAGTGCCAAACAATATCTTTTCATATTACCGATATTCGATTTAAACTAATTCGGATAAATAATAAAATCATCCAGAATTTTACGTGTGGGCTTATCGCCTAAACTTATTAATGTCGTATTCAATAGCAAAAGATCTTTAACCGTTAAAGGTAAAATATGCTCATCTGGTTGAAATGTTGCCCCTATTGGATAATCTTTCCCTGGAGTATTTGTCATTTCTATATGATTCCCTAACAGGTAAGATATTTTATGCTGCGCGGTGAAATCAACCAATCTTTGTGTACTTGCTTTAAAGGCTTGCCAGTCATTTACATACAATCTTCCGGGATAAAAGCTGTCGCCCGACAATAATATTTTTGTTTCATTATCGTAAACGGCAATTGAGGTTTTATGATGACCGGGTATTGGGATGATCTCCATCACTCTGTCTCCTAAATCAAATTTACTGCTTTCCTGCGGCCAATTTTCAATTTTAAAAAACGACTGAATATCTTCAACCTTTAGCCCTACTACTGTTGTATTCGGGTTATTCTTAAATTGTATATCCCCTGCCGTGTGGTCTCCGTGACTATGGGTGTGAGCTACTACAAGTTCTACCTGCATGTTATTAGCTTTTTCCCATTGATTAACCAGGCTGTCAACTGTCTGACGCAGAGGAAACTTACTTTCACTGAATGTGGCACCTGCATCCATTAGCAAAGCTTTTTTATGTCCTAAAAATAAAAACATGAAGGGCGCTTCATAATTAACACATTTATTTTCTCTTAATATCCATGTATTATAATTAAGCCGGACAACTTGTATAGGCGGATCTGTATTTTTACTGCAATCAGCGCTTCCATGTATCCATTCTGTTTTATTAAGGTCTGTGGTAGTCTTTTGAAATACCTTGCATGACAATAATGGTAGAAGAATAAATACGATAACTATTTTCCTTTTATTGATTGATGCTGTGATATTAAAAAACTTGCCAGTGCCCATTATTTATTGAAGCGTTAATTCAACCACCGGTATATCATAATGTGGTTTATTTTTAGGTAACGTTAATTCCAGGTCGTTACCATTGCCAGCCTTAGCGTACTTCAGTTCTGAATAATCGTTTAAAAACTGCGCGTATTTGACTTTACCATCATAAGCAGGCAGCACCAATTTACCATCAGCCGGGTAATTATAAATATGTATATACAACCGTTTTGTTTGCGGGTTGTAGGTTAGTTTGGTATTGTCCGGAGCTTTAAATTCTGCAGGTGCATAGGTACAATCATAAATTGCTTTATTATTGGCATGCATCCAGTACGATAAGCTGTCGAGGGCATTGGTTGCTCTGTAATCAAACTCGCCGCGGGCAGTAGGGCCAACATTCAGTATCAGATTGCCACCGTTACTCACCGAGGTGATCAGCAGGTCGAGTAACTGGCGGTGCGTTTTCCATGAATTCTCATCACGGTAGTATCCCCATGAACCTGAAAAGGTTTGGCAGGTTTCCCAGGTTTTACCTTTGTATTTTTCCAGCTCTTTTGGGCTCACCTGCTCGGGGGTTTCGAAATCGCCGCCATCACTATAATCATAAAGACCGAGCCTGTTGTTTACAATAATGCCTGGTTGTAATTTCCTCACCGTTGTCAGCAAGTCTTTTGCTCCCCAGTCATCACCCCATTTTCCATGTTTATCGCCTTTGTTCCATGACCAATCCATCCATAAAATGTCAATCTTGCCATATTTGGTCATTAGCTCTGTAACCTGGTTCTTCAGATATTCGCGGTATTTATTCATATCACGCCCCTTGTTCAGGCGATCATAATTGGCTTTGCTGGTATCCACCTGTACCAGGGGATGTGCGTTATCCATGGTATAATCCGGGTGATGCCAGTCGAGCAAGGAATAGTAAAACCCGACTTTTAACCCTTCGGCCCTGAAAGCATCCACAAATTCTTTCACCAGGTCGCGTTTGGCATGCGTGTTGGTTGCTTTGTAATCAGTATACTTTGAGTCGAACATGCAAAAACCTTCGTGGTGCTTGGTGGTCAGCACCGCATATTTCATCCCGGCTGCTTTAGCCTCTTTTGCCCATTTTTTAGGGTCGAAATGATCAGGGTCAAACTGATCGAAATATTTCTGGTATTCCTCATTGGTCAGATGCTCATTATGTTTTACCCATTCGTGCCTGGCAGCCTGTGAATATAGCCCCCAGTGAATAAACATCCCGAAGCGGGCGTCTGTCCACCATTCCATCCGTTCTTTCCTTTGGGCGTCTGTTTCGTTGCCGAGTTTTTTTAGTTGGGCGGATGCAAATGTTATCGTTAAGGTTAAAAATAATAATGCAAATGCTGTTTTTTTTAACATGGTGATGATATTATGATTAATGACTAATTACCTGCTGAACTTCTTTAACCCTGATATTTTTTAAAGCGAAATAGAAGATATATGAAAAACTAATGAGCGGTATCAAGTATGCTACACGGATGTTGCTCATATCAGATACACGGCCCAATACTAGTGGTATCACCGCACCTCCAACTATCCCCATAATTAATAGAGAGGACGCTTTCTTTGTTTTTTCGCCTAATCCACTGATACTTAACGAAAAGATCGTAGGGAACATGATCGACATAAAAAATGGCACTCCCATAATAGCATATACTGAAAAATTTCCATCCACTGTGAATGCCAGTATCAACAATGCACAATTGATAATGCTGTAGGCGATCAGCAATTTAACCGGGCGGATAAACCGCATAGCAACGCTCCCGATAAAGCGTCCTGCCATGAAACCCAGCATGGCTAATGCTAATAAATTTGCTGCATTTTTCTCCTGGATCGCCCCGACATACTTAGAATACCTGATAAAAAAGCTGGTAATCGCAGCTTGTGCCCCAACATAAAAAAATATACCGAATACACCATTCCTCAAGTTCTTTTCTTCGAAGAATATAGTTATCACTTGTAAAATTAAGTTGTGTTTCTTGATGGTGACTACATCATCATTTTCGCTATGCTCTTTTATATCAGGAAGCGCGGTTCGCCAGATCAATATTGCGACAGACAAAACGGCTAAACCGATGATAATATAAGGGATCTTAACCGCGTCCGATTCGCCCTGCAAATAGGTATTCATCTGCTGTGGTGACATAGCTGTCTTTTGAGCTTCGGTTAGTGTAATGCCGGAAAGTATAAATAGCCCTCCTATTTTGGGTGCGAGAGCTGCGGCCAGCCCATTAAATGATTGCGCAAAATTAATGCGCCAGGTAGCACCTTCCGGGTCACCCAAATTGTTGATATAGGGATTAGCTGCTGTTTCGAGCATACCGCAACCG
>DATHLW010000493.1:0-3342 GCA_035487675.1 Mucilaginibacter sp.
AAGGATATGATATTTTAGTTGAATGAACGGTATCTTATAGGGCCCGAAGTAAACCACAGCATAAATATCGAACCAGTCGTTATTTTCACTTACTTCTACATCGATCTTGCTGCTGCCAAACAAATAGCGTTTTTGGCCTTCGGGTTGTTCTATCTCAAAGCCTTCAGCTATCAGTTGATCATGATGTTGGTTGAGCCATTCAAAGATGGATAATGACTGATCCGCATCTTCATCCGCATGAGTTACTTCAAGGTTCTGGAACAATGAGGATACTATATGCAAACCAAGTTCTTCTAAAAACTGCAGTTTATTTTTCTCCCAGGTGACAGAACGTTTAATGCGGTGGAATAGGTAGTCATCCCCGTTACGTTCCATCCGCACCGATACATGTCTGCCATCCCCATAAGGAAAAATATAACCGGCATAGTTGAAGCACAATTGCAGTTGCGAAGTGCCCCCCTCTACATAAATCGGTTTTAGTATCGGTTTGGCTTCGTATTTTTCAGTGTTGATGGTAAAACCTTCGGCATAAACGTTATGCTTCTCGATCAGCGGGGCCACAAACTTTTCAAAGTAAGATACTTCTGACGAGCGCGGTATGGCTATGTACCTCTTGTTAAGGAACGGCACCAGTTTTTTACCTTCAATCTCTTTATCAAAATAGTATAAGGTATCGTCCAGCATCATCCAGGCGGGGTGGTTGCAAATGATCTCAGCATTTTTGAACATGAACTCGATGCGCATGCCCTGGTATTTGATGGTTGGGAAATACCTGATCTCCGTATCATCGCGCCTGAAATGAAACAGCACCGATGCGGCTTCCGTGGCTATCTGTAGTTTACGTTCAGCAGGATAACCCTCCTTGCTCATCAGGTAGATCTCTTTGTTATGCAACAGCCCTAAAGCTTCCCCGATGCGCTTTTCTATTTTGGGGCGGATGGTATCAAAAAGCTGCTCGTTAAATATCTTCCCGAAAAACTCAAATGGCCGGATAGGTTTTTTATAGAACTTCTTGATAATGTTGCCCTGTTCCATTTCCTCCAGTAACCTGATCAGCTTAAGGTCGGTTTCATCCAAAAACTCGCTGAACTCTTTGGTGGTGGTGCAGAAAAGACGCTGGTAGGTTAAGGAGAATTCACCGTTTGGATTAAGCTGAACGATGTGCGGCTCGATCACATACGATAGGTACTCATGCCGGCAAACGGCATAAATGATCTGGCATGGTTTGGTGCTATCGACGCGTAACATTCTCTATAGGTAAAAAAGAAAGAGAAGCTACATCAACAAAAAATTCAAACGTAAAAAGATTTCGTCTTAAATAAAAATGTTTGGTGTTAAATAATTGTTAACATACGTGTTTCTAACTATTCAATTACTTTTTAGTATTAACTCCTTTACCCTCGGCGGCTCAACAATTTCAGGCACGTATTTGCTGGCTTTGTGATTTTTGAGCACCTGAGCCTCAATGACCTTATTTCGGTAAACCCTTCCGGCTTTCCATATCCGCGAGTGTGGTAGCCTCCAAATCTTTTCGAGAAGACTGCGAATTTCGTCATCTATAAATGAAGGTACAATAACTAAATTATCGCTTGTATTATCATTAGCCGTATAGGCAATAAATTCGAATGGACCAGCAAAATTTGCTCCAGGAGGCAATTTGTTGGTTATCATATGTTCCGTCAATTTTTTACTACCGTTAAATACCTTATTGAGAGCAATTATTAAACTATCAGGAATTCTATAGGTCGTATCAGTCGTTCTTCCATCGTAGGTTAGGTCGCCGTAATAATCATTAAAAGAGTTGTCAGAACGATAAAGAATGCCATTTTCATCAATCTCCCTATAATTTTCAATCCTGACGAATTGTTTATTGCCCGATCCAGACGGACGATAGGAAACAAGTATGAATTTCTTAAATTTCGGCTTTACATTTTGTGCCTGTGCTGAAATAGAAAGAGCGCAGAAAAGCGATGCGATAACGGAAAATTTGATAAGGTTCATATTAGTTGTGATAAGGTCGTTATATTCAAAAAAAAGAATTATCTAAGAGTATCTGGCATTAAAGAAATCAAATTTCAATAGGTATAAGCAAATTATTAAGCATGACGAGTCTTCTTTTTGTTAGCCTTTGGCAGGCCAACGGTACGCAGCATTTCGTTTGCTTTGTCTACTTTTTCCTGGAACAAAGGCAAATCCTTGTACTTGTCGAGTGAATCATCTATTATGACAACGGGTGTTTTTCTCTTATTTAGTTCTTCAATGTTCATATTATAAAGTTACTATTTTTTCTTTTAGCGAGAAAAGCTTCATATTCAATTTCTTTTTCAAAAATCTCCCACTCAGAGTTTCTTAATCCGTAGACGTAATACTCTTTTGTTATCTCATTTAAATATTTTGTGATCCCTATACGGTATAATCTTGTTCTCGCTTTAGTACTACCGGTAGCGTAGATATAGCTATTAGGATATCGGTCATAGAATGCATAAACAGTTGAAACAACAGTCGCAAGTACTTTTTCACTGTCGCCATTGTTTGAAATGGCTAGATCATTCAAATCACCGGTAGTTAAATCTTTGTCGCCAAAGGCAAGATTATAAACATCTTTTAAATTGGTTTCACTAAATTTAACAAGCTTTGGTATTTGTCCTTTAGGTCCATTGCTGATAAACTCAAAAACCATCAGTGATTCTTCAGCTTTAAGCGGATAACGGTCAAGTTGCATTGAATAAGGTTTGGTTATTATATTAAGTCCGTAAATATAATTACTCGCTCAATAACTTTTCATAGATGGTGTAATTTTCCTCATCAAAGCAAACAAATATCACTTTGTCTATTTTATGGTGTTCCGATAAAAAGTCGTTCACAGTTTTAACGGCGATGTCTGCAGCTTCATCCTTCGGAAAGCTATAAATACCTGTACTGATATTTGAGAATGCAATTGTTTTAACGTTATTCTCTACCGCCAATTGCAGACTATTCCGGTAGGCATTGGATAGTAAATCGTTCGCACCTGTATTGCTTTTGCTCCATACAGGGCCAACCGTATGAATCACATACTTTGCAGGCATATTGCCTGCTGTGGTGATCACTGCTTCGCCCACTGCGCAGCCACCCTGTTTGTTACGTATCTGTATACACTCCTCCAAAATAGCCTTTCCCCCTGCACGGTGAATAGCGCCATCCACACCGCCACCTCCTAAAAGCGATGTATTGGCGGCATTCACAATGGCATCCACCTGCAGTTTGGTAATATCGCCTCTTTGTAATTCTATCCTTGCATTCATAATTTTTTCAACCATCTGATTATTATTTTGTTTGCGGCACTTTTATTGCATTTGCTTG
>DATHLW010000494.1:0-10776 GCA_035487675.1 Mucilaginibacter sp.
TTCGCTGGATGACCTGAACAACCGTCTTAATGAATCTTTACCCATGAGCCGCTTCCGCCCCAATATTGTATTTAGTGGAGGGGAGCCTTATGAGGAGGACACCATGCACACCTTTACTATTGGCAACATTACATTTTATGGTGTAAAGCTTTGCGCCCGTTGCGTAATGACGACCATAGACCAGGAAACTGCTATTGCCGGAAAGGAACCATTGAAAACATTAGCCAGGTATCGCTCTAAAAATCATAAGATCATGTTTGGGCAAAATCTGGCTCATAAAGGCTTGGGAGAGATCAAAGTCGGAGATCAACTCGAAGTATTGAAACTAAATTTTGAAGAGCGCTTTGTAATAAGTGCATAGATTTCTTCAGGGTGAAACAATATATCGCACATATAACCCTTGTGGTAAATGATTATGACGAGGCAATTGAGTTTTATACAAAGAAGCTTGATTTCGATTTGATCGAGGATGCGATTTTAACGGATAACAGAAGGTGGGTTTTAGTTCGTCCAAAAGGCGCTAAGGAGTGTAGTATATTATTAGCCAAAGCTGCAAATGAAGTACAGATTAAAAGCGTTGGCAATCAAATCGGTGGAAGGGTTTTTCTTTTTCTTTATACTGATGATTTTTCGCGTGATTATCAAAAAATGCTTAGCAATGGTGTAAACTTTGTAAGGGAGCCCGTTGAAGAATCGTATGGTACAGTGGCCGTGTTTGAAGATCTTTATAGAAATTTATGGGATCTGATTGAACCCAAAGCATAAATTTAAATTAAGCTATTTTTTTGCTTTTAAAGTCGGCATTAATACTCTAAAAATCAGCTTGTTTATATCGGTTATCTAAATGCAGATCCTGCTGCTGATTTTACCAAAAAAGCCCGTAGAATAGTCAAAAACGAAGATTTTTTGCAACTATCCCATTCCGTTTTTCGTTATAAAGCCCAAATTAAATTGCTAATATGAAATCAATAGAAAATTTATTTAACGGTGTACTTAATGCAGTGGGCGCGTACGTCAACAATAATAACATCTTCAAAAAAAGAAAAAGAACCCCCTTTAATCCACAATTAACTTTAGGATTTAATTTTATCCAGGGCAGATAATCCAACCACCCTCCTTTATCATAATTAATTTTAAAATATCATCATTAGCACGTTTCCTAATTAGCGTGTGGTGATGATATTTTTATTTATAACGGGTTGATTTTGTAAATTGCCCTGATGAAACCCACTGTCATTATTGAATACTGTCCTAAGTGCCATTGGTTATTACGTGCAGCATATATGGCACAGGAGTTGTTGACCACCTTTGCCGATGAACTTTATGCTGTCACCTTGCAGCCCAGTGAAATAGGTGGTCATTACAGCATACGCATAAATGAGGTAGTTATTTATGACCATAAGGAATGGGGACGCTTTCCGGAAATAAAAGAAATAAAGCAATTAGTGCGCGACAAAGTTAGTCCTGAAAAAAACCTTGGACATTCTGATAAAAAATAAATCCTATATTTACTTTAAATAGTACGCCCCGCCGACCAATTATATAGACATAATATATTTACTTATCTTTGTAAGTTTTATTGTTATTAAATGTTATCGAAAAAGACTAAATATGCCATTAAGGCCCTGGTAGTACTGGGGAAAAATGCCGATAAACCCCCTATGCAGATCTCAAAGATCGCAGAAGAAGAACGTATCCCTAAGAAGTTTCTCGAGCAGATACTGTTAGACTTACGTAACGCGGGTTACCTTTACAGTAAAAAAGGTGCCGGAGGTGGTTACAGCTTAAATAAAGACCCCAAGGATATTTACCTTGTCAGCATTATGCGGATTACAGACGGGCCTATTGCGATGGTACCCTGTGCCAGCTTAAATTTTTATCACAAATGCGAAGAATGTAAGCAGGAAACCACTTGCGGCATACGGGATGTATTTGTAGAGGTTAGAGACGCTACACTGAAAATCTTGTCTGAAACCAGCATCGCTGACGTAATTGCAAGAGAAAACACGCTTATAAAAGTTTAAATTCATTCGGCATTTTCTTTAAAAAGGGACTGTAATAACACAAAGGGTATATTTTTCCCCAATTGAGTATTGGTTAAGGATATACCCTTTGTTATTTTAACACCCTGGCCAAAGTTTTTTCATTTATACCATGAAAAATTAGTGATTAGTTTTACTCTCTGTAAAGCCAATGATCGGATACCACTACAATCTCATGTCTCTTATTTTATTGATATTCAACCAAGTGTAACATTTTCTAAGTAACACTTGAAATTCCAGATTAGGTTTTAGAGGTATCTAAATACCGGCGTATTCCGTATAATGAGCATTGAAATTAAACTTTGGCTTATAATTAGCATTGCTTAAGTCGTTTGGAATATTGTATGTAATTTTACTGTAAAAGAAAAAATATTATTAACAAATTCTACCATTTCCCTATACTATATATATATTTGGGGTTCCAAGAGAGAAATAAGAATTTTTAATCAATAAAGATATGCAAAGCTTCAGAACGGAATTGGAAAACCCGATCGTTGAAAGAGATATTATTGACCTTGAACAAAAGATCAGGGCTTTCCGCGAAGGCAAGATACACGATGAAAAGTTCAGGAGCCTGCGTTTGGCTCGCGGTGTTTATGGTCAGCGTCAGCCGGGTGTGCAGATGGTTCGTATCAAGCTGCCATTTGGCAAGGTTACTTTCAAACAACTGCTTCGTATTGCCGATGTATCGGACGAATATGCAAGCCATAACCTGCATTTAACTACACGTCAGGATATCCAGATTCATTACGTAAGCCTCGATCGAACGCCACAGTTATGGGCCGAACTTCAACGCGATGATATCACAATGCGCGAAGCCTGCGGAAACACAGTAAGAAATGTTACCGCCTCTCCTACTGCCGGTATCGATCCGAAGGAGCCTTTTGATGTGTCACCATATGCCCATGCTACTTTTGAGTTCTTCCTGCGTAATCCTATTTGCCAGGAAATGGGCCGTAAATTCAAAATTTCATTTTCATCAAGTGACGAAGATACAGCATTCTCATATATTCATGATATTGGTGCTATCCCTAAAATAAATGATAAAGGAGAACGTGGTTTTAAAATAATGCTCGGTGGTGGTTTAGGTGCTCAACCTATATTGGCTAACATAGTAGAGGAATTTTTACCTGAAGATCAGCTTATCCCATATATCGAATCTGTAATTCGTGTTTTTGACCGCTATGGTGAACGCAATAACCGTAACAAGGCACGTATGAAATATGTGATCCAGAAATTAGGTTTAGAAGAAGTATTGCGATTAACAAAAGAAGAAAGAATAGCAAATAAGGTAAAATCCTATCCCATCAACCGCAATACTATTGCCGAGCCTGTAATTCCTGAACCGGTGATCATTCCGGAGGTAACTATCAACAACCCTCTGCGTTATGAACAATGGCTGATAACCAACGTTTTTGAGCAGAAGCAAAAAGGTTTTTATGGTGTATATGTAAAAGTTCCGGTTGGCGATATCCACACGGATGTTGCCCGCAAATTTGTGGAAGCGATCAGGCCATATGTTGCTGATGAGATCCGCATTACCCAAAACCAGGGATTGCTTTTAAAATACGTTAGAAAAGAAGCATTGCCTGCTTTATATGCCGGTTTAACCGAACTGGATATGTCTGCTCCAGGCTTTGACAGTGTTGCCGATGTAACTACCTGTCCAGGTACGGATACTTGTAACCTGGGTATATCCAATAGCATGACCTTTGCCAAAGTGCTGGAGGATCTGATCTACAACGAATACGAAGACTTGGTTTATAACCGTGATATTAAGATAAAAATAAGCGGCTGTATGAACTCCTGCGGTCAGCACGGTTTGGCACATATTGGTTTCCATGGCAGTTCATTAAAAGCTGGTTTAAGAGTGCTTCCATCTATGCAGGTTTTATTTGGCGGCGGAACTGTTGGCGATGGTGTGGGCCGCGCAGCTGAAAAGATCATTAAAGTCCCGGCTAAAAGAGCTACCTCGGTTTTAAGGATGGTTTTGGACGATTATAAACAAAACTCAATTGAGAATGAGCTTTTTCACCACTACTACGACAGGCAGGGCAAGGATTATTTCTACCAGATGTTAAAGCCGCTGGCTGATCTGACCACACTAAAAGATGATGAGTTTGTAGACTGGGGCCATGAAGAAACTTTTGTCCCTGCAATTGGTGTAGGTGAGTGCGCTGGCGTTGTGATCGACTTAGTCGCAACCCTGCTGTATGAGTCTGATGAGAAAATGGGCTGGGCAAATGAAGCATTTGCCAAAGGTTTCTGGGCCGATGCCATCTATCATTCTTACAATGTATTCATCAGCTCAGCAAAAGCACTGTTGTTAGATAAAAATATTAACGTCGGTACGCAGATAGGCATCATAAAAGAATTTGATGCACAATATGTAGAGAAAAGTGAATTCACTTTGGATGGAACTTTCAGCGACCTCGTACTGCAAATAAATAAAAACGAACCTTCTGAAGAGTTTGCAACGGCATACCGCAAACAAGCTGAAGCATTTTTAGCAAGCGTTAAAGTAAAAAGAGAGGCACTGGTACAATCATGATAGATATTAAAAAAGAGGTTAAGGAACCACGTATTACCCTGGTTGGTGCAGGTCCTGGTGATGCCGAACTAATCACCATAAAAGGTATCAAAGCGCTTAAAACAGCTGATGTGGTACTTTATGATGCGTTAGTGAACGAAGAATTACTGGAATTTGCGCCTGAGCACGCTACTAAAGTATATGTAGGCAAACGTTCAGGCGATCATTCTTTCTCTCAGGATGCGATCAATAAATTAATGGTCGATTATGCTTTAAACTACGGCCATGTTGTACGCCTGAAAGGCGGCGATCCTTTTGTTTTTGGACGCGGTTACGAAGAATTAGATCATGCTGCTTCTTATAGTATCCCTACAGAAGTTATACCGGGTATATCAAGCTCAATAGGAGTTCCCGGATTACAAAACATCCCTGTTACCCATCGCGGATTAAGCGAGAGTTTTTGGGTGGTGACCGGTACCAAGGCCGACGGAAAGATATCAAATGACCTTTATGAGGCTGCACGCACCAGGGCAACCATAGTTGTGCTCATGGGATTACATAAACTGGCTGAGATTGCTGCAATATTTAAAAAAGAAGGTAAGCAGAGAATGCCGGTGGCAGTGATTCAGAGCGGATCAACAGAAAACGAAAAGGTGGCCATAGGTATTATAGATACTATTGTGGAAATAGTTGAGGAAAAGAAAATAACGTCCCCTGCCTTAATAATAATTGGCGAAGTAGTATCCTTACATCCGCATTTTCAACCAATCAGGGAATTTTATGGCATCATCTCCGAAGAATAACGGGTCGATCACTATTCCGCAGGAAAAAACAGAAGGCAACCAGCTTTTCCCTGTTTTTTTGAAGCTGAATAACTTGCATACGGTGCTGATCGGGGCGGGCAATGTTGGTTTGGAAAAACTGACGGCCCTGCTCGGCAATAGTCCGCAGGCAAGAGTGACCGTTATTGCCAAAGAATTTGTGCCTGAAGTACATAATTTGGCAGGTGAATATGAGAGACTAAATGTTGTACAAAAAGCATTTGCAGATACCGACCTGGATAAAGCAGATATTGTCATAGCGGCAACAAATGATAATAAACTAAACGAGTACATAAAAAAATCAGCACATGAGCGCAAACTATTGGTGAATGTTGCTGATAAACCAGAGCTATGCGATTTCTACCTTGGTTCAATTGTACAAAAAGGCGACCTGAAGGTAGCCATATCAACCAATGGAAAATCGCCTACTGTAGCAAAAAGACTGAAAGAAGTTCTGAATGAAAGTTTACCCGGAGAACTGGATATAACCCTACAGCAAATGAATGAGCTAAGAAACTCCCTTTCGGGTGACTTTGCTTATAAGGTTAAAATGCTCAATGAAGTCACATCTGTACTGGTTGATAAAAAACCACAAAGCAATAAAAACCTTATTTGGCTACTTTGGGGCGCGTTAGTATTTTCGATTGGTATTACTTTTTTTGCCTTGTGGAACAAAGAGCCTGATTTCAAGGCATATGTACAAGGAATCAATCCCGTATTTTATTACTTTTTGGGTGCGGGCTTTGTATTTGCCATGGTAGATGGTGCAATAGGAATGTCTTATGGGGTTACGTCGACAACATTCTCTTTATCTATGGGTTTTACCCCTGCTGTAGCCAGCATGGGGGTACATCTGTCTGAAGTGATGAGCAACGGGATTGCAGGCTGGATGCACTATCGCATGGGTAATATCAACTGGAAATTATTTAAAATGCTGGTGGGTTGGGGTATTCTTGGAGCTTTCATGGGAGCATTTATTTTATCTTCGTTGGAGGATTATAGTAAATATACTAAACCGGTCATATCGATATATACATTGATACTTGGTATAGTTATTTTGAGAAAGGCATTTCAGGTAAACCGGAAACGGATCAATGGTAAGATCAAAAAGATCAATTTATTGGGCTTTGGCGGAGGTTTTATCGATGCTGTAGGTGGTGGTGGCTGGGGTTCTATTGTGTTGTCAAGCCTTATCGCAGGTGGCCGTCATCCCCTCTTTTCATTAGGTACCGTGAAGCTTTCAAGGTTTTTTGTAGCCATTGTAAGCTCGACAACCTTTATTTTCATGTTGATGCGGCATGGTACTCATTGGGAAGCAGTTGCGGGTTTAGTGATCGGCAGTGCTATGGCATCGCCAATAGCGGCTAAGATATCGAACAAACTATCAGCTAAAACACTGATGGTTGCTGTGAGCGTTATCGTGATCATCGTTAGTGTGAACAACATTGTTAAATTCCTGATTAAATTATAGATAATGATTTTGTTAGAAGATATCAAACATGAGATAAGCGGGTTGCAGCCAGTAGAAGCATTAGCTTTATTGGCTGATAAATTCCCCAGTCAGATCGTGTTTTCAACTAGTTTTGGGTGGGAAGACCAGGTGATCACACACATGATCTTTACCAATAATCTGCCCATCAAAGTATTTACGTTAGAGACCGGCCGGCTTTTTCCTGAAACTTATTATGTATGGAACCGTACTATGGAAATATACGAAAAGCCAATACATGCTTATTATCCTAATCATGAGTTGCTGGAGAAGATGGTCAACGCCAAAGGGCCGAGCAGCTTTTATGAATCTGTTGAAAACCGCAAGGAATGCTGCGGGATTCGCAAGATTGAGCCCCTGAAACGAGCACTTGCCGGCAATAAATGCTGGGTAACAGGCATCCGCGCCGAGCAATCTGCCAATCGCCAGGATATGCACAACCTGGAATGGGACGAACAAAATAATTTAATTAAATTTCACCCGATTTACGACTGGACACTTGACCAGGTAAAAGAGTACATCAGAAAGTACAACGTGCCTTATAACACATTGCACGACAAGGGTTTTCCAAGCATAGGGTGCCAGCCATGCACCAGGGCAGTTCAGCCGGGCGAAGATTTCAGGGCCGGGCGTTGGTGGTGGGAAGACCAGTCGAAAAAGGAATGTGGGCTACATGAAGTACACAAGTAATTGGAAGAGAATAAAATAAATTATTGGATTACAGGAATCAATAATTCAGTAACTCAATAATTCAATAACTAATATAAATGAGTAATAAGCTGCAGTTGGATTATTTAGATGAATTAGAGGCGGAAGCCATTCATATTCTGCGGGAAGTAGCCGGGCAATTTGAAAAGCCTGCCCTGCTTTTTTCGGGAGGCAAGGATTCTATTACATTAGTACGGTTGGCCGAAAAGGCTTTCCGGCCGGGAAAATTTCCGTTCCCATTGGTACATATTGATACTGGTCACAACTTTGAAGAAACTATTGTCTATCGTGATAATATGATCAAACGCATTGGCGAAAAGCTGATCGTTGGTTATGTTCAGGATGATATTGACAACGGCCGCGTGGTTGAACAAAAAGGGAAAAACGCCAGCCGTAACCAGCTGCAAACAGTTACCCTGCTCAATACCATAGCTAAACATCAGTTTGATGCCTGTATCGGTGGTGCACGTCGTGATGAAGAAAAGGCTCGTGCCAAAGAACGTATTTTTTCGGTTCGTGATGAATTTGGTCAATGGGACCCAAAACGTCAGCGTCCGGAGCTTTGGAATATCTATAATGGTAAGATCCACAAAGGCGAAAACGTAAGGGTATTCCCGATAAGTAACTGGACCGAGTTGGATGTATGGAACTACATCCGCAGGGAAAAGATTGAATTGCCAACTATTTACTTTGCGCATGAACGCGAAGTAATCACCCGTAACGGGCAACTAATGGCAGCTTCTCCATTCCTGAACATGGACGATGAAGATTTGGTTGAACGCAGGAATGTACGTTTCCGCACTGTAGGTGATATGACCTGTACAGCCGCAGTGGAATCATATGCATTCCAGATAGATGATATTATTGACGAAATAAGCGCCTCCCGTGTAAGTGAGCGCGGTGCACGTATGGATGATAAAGTGAGCGAAGCCGCAATGGAAGACCGTAAGAAAGGAGGATATTTTTAATTTCGAAATTCGAATTTTCGATTGCGGAATTTAAAAAGAGTCGGCAATTGAAATTCAAATCCAAACTAACAAATTCGAAATTGAACATCCGAAATCCGAAATAAGAAAATGAATATACTTAAATTTTTAACTGCCGGTAGTGTTGATGATGGTAAGAGTACCCTTATAGGACGTTTACTATATGATAGCGGAGCTATCCTGGTCGATCAATTGGAGGCACTTCAGGCCTCAAATCGTAAAAATGATGATGGTACTATTGACCTTGCTATTTTGACCGATGGCCTGAAAGCCGAACGCGAACAGGGAATTACTATCGATGTCGCTTATAAATATTTCCAAACCGATAAACGTAAATTCATTATCGCCGATACTCCGGGCCACATTCAGTATACCCGTAATATGGTTACCGGTGCCTCAAATGCCGGTTTGGCCATTATCCTGATAGATGCGCGTAAAGGTGTTATAGAACAAACCATACGTCACTCCTTTTTGGTGTCCTTGTTAGGCTTACCACAAGTTGTGGTATGTGTTAACAAAATGGATATGGTTGACTACCAGGAAGAGGTATTCAATAGCATAGTAAAAGATTATAAAAACCTGGCTGCAAAAGTAGGGTTAAAAAGTGTCGCCTATATCCCGGTGAGTGCCCTTAAAGGAGATAACATAGTTCACCCTTCGGAAAAGATGTCCTGGTTCAAAGGCAGCAGTTTATTGCCTTATCTTGAAACGGTGGAAATACCTATCGATACCTTGAGCGAACATGCCAGGTTCCCGGTGCAATGGATCATCCGCCCGCAAACTGATGAACTGCACGACTATCGCGGATACGCAGGCCGGGTTTCGAGCGGCTCATTCCGGGTGAATGATAAGGTGACTGTTTTACCATCTGGATTTACATCTGCAATCAGCAAAATAGAATTACTGGATTCAGAACCAGATGCTGCTTTATCAGGCATGTCGGTAACTATACATCTGGAAGACGAGATCGATATCAGTCGTGGTGATACCTTGGTTAGTGCCAAAAACAAACCTGAAGTTTCTCAGCAAATTGAAGCTGACCTTTGCTGGATGGACACAAAACCATTAGATACCACTCATACTTACTTTATTCAGCATAACAGCAAAGTAACCCGTTGCCGCATACAGGAAATACTACATAAAGTAAATATCAATACGCTTGAAACGGAATTTGATGAAGATTTCAGGCTGAATGATATTGGCCGTATCATTATCAAAACCGCTGATCCACTGGCTTTTGATCTTTATCAGAATAACAAAGCAAATGGCGGTGCCATATTAATCGATAGCCGTACCAATGTTACTGTTGGTGCCCTGATGTTCAGGGCCAATGCCGAATAAGCCAATTATCATCCTGAATCTAAATAATTCAATCAACTAAACTGGCTCCTTTTTGGGGCCTTTTTTATGTTCAAGGTGTTCACGTTCACGCGTGAACGCCCTGTGAACATTTATTAGTTTCTGATAATCAAGTGTTTGAAATTTAACAAGTACTGGCAAAACGCTGTCAGTAAATAAAACGCACTGACTCAGCCTTCACCGAACTGCATTGATGTCGGGTTCATGCAACATTAACGTTACATTAATTTTTATAAAACAATTTAACACCACTTTTGTATTTGAAAAGTGTCATTCAAAACTAAATGAAAGGAGCGCTGGCTTTCAAAATATTCTTTGCATTTGCAGCATTGCTGTTTATTGCAAAACCTTTCTTTGGTTTTGGGGTCACAGCTAATCAACGTTTTAAGATACATATCTCACACAACATCCTCGTTAAAAGCTTTTCCAAACGTAAACCTGAGAGCCTGGAAGATGCTGATAAAAGCGCCAGGCAAATACACCGGCAGCTTTCAAATCCATTATTGGTGCTGATTTCGTCCATGTCGGTGCTGTTAATCAGCTTGTTACCTGCTACTTTCGACTATCTGCGAAAAATAACCAGCAGGATGTTATCCGATATTCGTTTATCTCTATTGCCACCTGAAAACACTTATCTCCTGACCGGCAAGCTCATTATTTGATATTTCCTAAAGTAACTACATGATTACCTGAAGTATTTCATCTTCAGGTGTGTTTTTATACTTTTTGAATTCATCAAATTAATGATCTAAAAATGTTAAATATCAATAAAAGCCTGTGTATGGTGTTTTTGTTGTCGATATCCATGGCAGCTAACGCACAGCAGTCTATTTCTTTAAAG
>DATHLW010000495.1:0-3954 GCA_035487675.1 Mucilaginibacter sp.
AAAAGCCGCGGCAGCAATAAATAGGAACAATATGCCGAAAAGATATTTCACTTAATATGGGACATTTTAGTTTATACCTGCTTTTTACGTAATGGTTTCAAAAAATGTGAGACAAAAATAACGTATTGCAGTAAATACTAATGCAATTTAACAATAGTTAACAATTATCTCAAATTTTCGGGGAGCACAGCATTGGGGTCATCAATGTCTGTCAAATTGATGGCTTCTACGCCTGTAATCTCAGGAACGGCTTTTTTTATCGCTTCTTCTATGCCCGCCTTAAGGGTCATGATGCTCATCGGGCACGAACCACACGCACCAAGTAACTTTAATTTTACAATATGGTCAGGAGTTATTTCCTCCACCGAGACATTCCCGCCGTCAGTCTCCAAATACGGACGAATCGTATTTAAAGCCTCTTCCACCCGATCTAATAAACTCATTTTAACTTGATTATAATAAATGTAAAGTTATTAATTATTTACCAAATTTTTATTATTTGCTGCGGCATTGCTGATAGCCACTTGTTGAGCGACCTTTTGAGCCATAACCATAAAAGCCTTGCTCATTGGGTTTTGTTCGTCCAATATCACAGGCTTACCCGAATCACCAGATTCGCTGATGCTTTTTACCAGCGGTATCTCACCCAAAAAGGGGACCTCTAGCTGATCGGCAAGCTTTTGTCCACCGCCCTGTCCGAAAATGTAGTATTTGTTTTCTGGCAGCTCAGCAGGTGTAAAATACGACATGTTCTCTACTATACCCAACAACGGAACGTTGATGGCGGGCATCAAAAACATGCCTATACCTTTTTTAGCATCTGCTAACGCAACATTTTGCGGTGTAGTAACAATAACGGCACCGGTTACAGGGAATGTTTGGGCAACAGTAATGTGTATATCGCCTGTTCCGGGTGGCAGGTCGACTACCAGATAATCCAGTTCGCCCCAGTCAGCATCGTTAAATAATTGCTTTACTGCGGTGGATACCATTGGCCCACGCCACGGCACCGGTTGGTTAGGATCGGTAAAGAAGCCGATAGATAACAATTTGATGCCATATTTTTCGATAGGCTCGATACGGGTTTTACCATCGGCCTGGCTGGCTTTTGGGCGTGCGCCTTCCAAACCAAGCATAATAGGGATGGATGGCCCGTAAATGTCCGCATCGATCAAACCTACTTTTGCACCGACTTGCGCCAGGCCAAGTGCTAAATTCACTGCCACAGTTGATTTACCCACACCGCCCTTACCTGATGCTACAGCAATAATATTCTTCACTCCCGGCACACCGGTATTTTTTTGTGTAGTTACATGCGAGGTCATATTGATGCTGACTTCTATATCCTTGCTGATGAAATAGCCAATTGCATTGCGGCAGGCGTTTTCTATCATTGCCTTTAAAGGGCAGGCAGGGGTAGTCAGGATAACCGAAAAGCTCAGGCGGTTGCCGTCTATTTTGACATCCTGGATCATGTTGAGGGTCACCAGGTCTTTTTTCAGATCGGGTTCTTCCACATGGCCCAGGGCTTGTAAAACTTGTTCTTTGGTAATATTCATTGCAACTACAAAGCTACTAAAACGAGGGTTAAAGCAATGTCATGTTATTTATAAAATGAGCGTGTCGACGCAGGTGAAAAAAATCTTTTTCATGACTTGTGTGGGCACGGAAACATTTTACTGATAATGACGTTTGTATCGCATAAGAATTAGTTTAGTTTTGGATAAATTTTTTTGATGCATCGCCCTATCCCCAAATATATCCGTATAGCCGGAATTGTAGCTATCTCCCTGATTATCCTATTATTAATAGGCGGATATATTGCTTATACCAAACGCGAAGCACTGCTTCAGAGAGAGATTGCAAAAGCCAAAGAGAAAGCAAAAAAGGATTATAATTTAAATATTAATATAGGTTCAGCCCACTTTACGGGGCTTGCTACGGTCTCTTTTTCAGACATAACCGTAGTGCCCGATCAACGTGATAGCCTGTTAAGCATTAAGAAATTTGATATCAGCATCAAAATTGTCCCGTTAATATTCGGCAATGTGGAGTTTGCTAATGTAGTGCTGGATAACAGCCATTTGAACCTGACCGATATTAAGGGTGTTAAGAATTTTGATTTCCTGTTCAAAAAGAAAAAGGACACAACTGAAAAGAAGGAACGTGCAGATCTTTCGGTATTGGCTAATAACCTGATAAAGCAAGTGCTGTATAAAATTCCAGATGACCTTGACCTGAGAAATTTCCTTATTACTTTTAAAAATGATAGCGCAGGCATAAAGCTGCTTGCCCAAACTGCCCTGATCAAAGACGGCAAGCTCAGCTCAACCATCAAGGTGAATGATACTTTAGCTACCTGGCATTTTGCCGGAAAAATGCACCCGTCTGACAAAGACATCGACGTGCATTTGTATGCTGACGGCAAAAAAGTCGAAATCCCATACATACAGGAACGATATCACCTTAAAGTGAATTTTGATACCATTTCTACCCGCCTCGAGAAAGTAGAGCATAGCGATGGGCTAACCAAAATATATGGGTCATGGTCAGTAAAGAATTTGGTGATCAATCATCCGGCGTTATCGTCATCGGATGTTATTGTTCCGGATGGTGCTATTGATGCCAGTGTGTTTGTAGGGAAAAACTATGTATCATTGGATAGTTCATCGCTTATCAAGATCAAAAAAATAGCTGTAAAGACCTATCTGAAATATCAGCTTTACCCGGTAAAACTGTACACGGTGAAGGTGAACACCGATTGGATGAATGCGCAGGACGTGTTCGATTCCTTCCCCCAGGGATTGTTTGATTCGTTCGACGGGATACAGGTAACAGGTAAGGTAAAATATCATCTGCATGTGTTCCTGGATTCCTCAAGCCCCGACCAGGTGCAGTTTGAATCGGCATTGGCGAAGGATAATCTGAATATTGTCAAATATGGGAAAACTGACCTGGGCAGGCTGAATGAGCCATTTACTTATACGCCTTATGAAAAAGGCAAACCTATGCAATCGCGCATTATCGGCCCGCAAAACCCGGATTTTACTCCATTGCAGGATATATCTCCTAATCTGAAATATGCAGTAATGACCTCCGAAGATCCATCATTTTATACCAATCATGGCTTTGTGGAGGAGTCCATCAGAAAATCCATTGCAACGGATATCAAGCAAAAGAAATTTAAACGGGGCGGAAGTACCATTTCCATGCAGCTGATCAAAAATGCCTTTCTTAGCAGGGAGAAAACTCTATCCCGGAAGATAGAAGAGATTATGATCGTGTGGATGATAGAGAACAATAATGTGATGTCGAAAGACCGGATGCTGGAGGTTTATTTTAATATCGTGGAATGGGGTAAAAACATTTATGGTATTGGAGAAGCTTCGCGTTATTACTTTGGCAAATCACCATCGACCCTTACTTTGGGCGAAGGTATTTACCTGGCCAGTATCCTTCCGCACCCAAAAACAGGCTTATATTCTTTCCTGCCCGACGGATCGCTAAGGCCAAGCTTAGTCAACTATTATAATTTAATAGGGAAGATGATGGCTGCAAGGAAATGGACAGACCCGGATAGCTCGGGTTATGGCTATTATTCTGTAAGGCTGAGAGAAAGCCTGCGGCAGAATATTGCCCCTGTTCCAGCCTCTGTTGCTGACAGCCTGATGAAACAGAATAATGACGATGACGATGCGGTGGATGTGCAGGCAGTTATGACAAAGCCTACAGTACCCGAGAAGAAACCAAACTTTTTTCAGCGCTTATTTGGCAAGAAAGATACCGTCGCCCATAAATCGGTAATAAAAGAGCCGGAAGTGGATACTGTTGGAAAAACCCCAAAGTAAATACGCCAGGAAAAACGCGCCCTTCGCCGCCTGGAAAAAGAAAGGCAAAAGGAACTTCGTGACAAAGGTTTGATGTAGTGTTTACTATGTGGTGACTAGTTTAAAT
>DATHLW010000496.1:0-2736 GCA_035487675.1 Mucilaginibacter sp.
TATGCCTTTGATAAAACAGGTAAAAAAGAATATTCAATTACCGTGGGCATCAATCCGGGCAAGATCGCTTTGCTGAAACAATAATTCAATAGCATTTTATTTAAAGGGATTATTCTTAACTTTACTGCATAAATAAAACCATGACACTACAAAAAGTAAATACACGCAATACGGTACTCATCCTGATGATCGTTGCTGCCGGGGCGTTTCGCCTGGTAAGTTATAAATATCCTTATGTGTTAAGCAATTTCACGCCGGTAGGGGCTATCGCATTATTTGGCGGAGCTTATTTTACCGATAAGTGGAAAGCTTACCTGGTGCCATTGTTGACCTTATTTTTAAGCGATATCGCGCTTAATTACCTGTACACTTCCAAACTAGTATTGTTTTATAGCGGTTCATTTTGGGTGTACCTGTGCTTTGCTATCATGGTGTTTATCGGTAGCCTGATCAAAAAGGCTACTATAGTAAGCGTTTTATCAGCCGCTATTGTATCTGTAGCTATCCATTGGTTAATTATGGATCTGCCTTGGTTATATGGCAATCTATACCCACATACATTTGCAGGCTACGGACAATCATTGATCGCTGCTATTCCTTTTGAAAAGAATATGATCTTTGGCGATGTCTTATTTGGGTTGATCCTTTTTGGGGGCTTTGAATTAGCCAAAAGCAAATACAGTGCTTTACGCGGTAAAGCAGAATTTGCAGTTTAGATAAAAAGAATATAAAGGAAAAAGCGATCGGCCAATGGCAGGTCGCTTTTTTTATGGATCATATATTTGCAGAGACGCAATGCATTGTGTCCCTGCACAACAATACGTTATGAAACACATTGTGGTATTAACCGGCGCAGGAATAAGCGCTGAAAGCGGCTTAAAGACCTTCAGGGACAGCGATGGCCTGTGGGAAGGGTATAACATCCAGGATGTGGCCACGCCCGAGGCGTGGGAATGGAACCCGGTACTGGTGCAGGACTTTTATAATATGCGCCGCAAATCGGTGTTAGAAGCAAAACCTAATGCTGCCCACTGCGCACTGGCGGCACTGGAGGATAAATATAAAGTAACCATCATCACTCAAAATATTGATGATCTGCACGAACGCGGGGGTTCAACAAACGTGGTTCACCTGCATGGCATTATTACCCGTTCACAATCCAGCAAAAACCCAAATCTGACTTATCCGATTGATGGCTGGGAGTTAAAGATGGGCGAGCTATGTGAATTAGGCTCTCAATTACGCGCTCATGTGGTTTGGTTTGGCGAGGCGGTTCCAATGATCGAGACAGCAGCTGAAGTTTGTACCACTGCAGATTTGTTCATTCTTGTGGGCTCGTCACTCGCAGTTTATCCTGCCGCCGGACTGATCAATTATGTACCCCGAAATGTGCCGAAATACATTATTGACCCGAAGATACCTTACCTGCCATCAGATCATTTTATAAAGATAGAAGAGAAGGCGACTATTGGGGTAGTGAAATTAATTAATGAATTGTTGAATGAGTGAATGATTAACCATTCAACTTAATCAACCTAATCTAACTTAATCAACTAATGACCAACTGCATCTTCAACTGGAGCGGCGGCAAAGACAGTGCATTAGCATTGTATCATTGCCTGCAGAATAAGGACCTGAACATTAAATACCTTGTAACAACCATTAACGACGCTGCCGACCGCATATCTATGCATGGTGTTCGGGTTGAATTATTGATCAAACAGGCGGAAAGAATTGGAATCCCATTATACCAAATACGGTTACCCGAAATGCCGGGCATGAAGGAATATGACGACATCATGCGGAAAACCATGGAGCATTTCAGAGCCGAAGGGATTACACACGCAATTTTCGGCGATATATTTTTACAGGACCTGAAAGACTACCGCGATGCACGACTAGCCGAAGTGGGCATGACAGGCATTTACCCTTTATGGAAACGGGATACAAGCGAACTTATCCAGGAATTTTTAGATCTCGGATTTAGAACGGTAATCGCCTGCACACAAGAACGGCTGGAACGGATCGTAGGGAAGGAGATAACTGAAGAGCTGATCATGTCACTACCCGACGATGTGGACGTATGCGGAGAGAATGGTGAGTTCCATACTTTCGCTTTTAAAGGTCCGATCTTCAAACAAGAGATTGCTTACAGAACGGGAGAGAAAGTTTTCAAAACCTATGCCGCCCCAAAGAATTCAGATGATACCTGCTTTTCATCTGCACCCGAAAAGCCTGCTGGATTTTGGTACTGCGATTTGTATTAAAACAGTTCGTTTTTAGCCCCAAAGTCAGTTTTTTGCCAGCCAAATAAAATTCTGTTTTGTAATTTTTTAAATTATAAATTATGAATTAACAATTATTTATATACATTATAACAAAGTTAAACTTTATATAATTGACAATCTATCAAAATACCAAATCCATCAAATAAGGGCAGTAACGCACTATTGAACGCCAAATAAAATTTGGTGAGATTTATATAAATTACATAAACTACTATTATACAAATATTTATGTTATTTATATAAATTAATAGTTATACCTGAAGTATGCGTCCTTATAGTCTTGGCGCATTTCGACGAACCGGGTAGCAATCTTCTTCAAAAACTCTTCGTCGAGCAATTCAAATACACTGTTCACGCCATCGGTCAGGTCCATCTCGGATATCTTGTAGCTTTGCTCCAGCGTGCCTTGCTCAGCTTTCACAATAAACTTCTGGTTCATGTTCAGGAT
>DATHLW010000497.1:0-4527 GCA_035487675.1 Mucilaginibacter sp.
TGCAGGTTGCCTTTATAAAAGCGGCCTATATCACCTGTATGGAACCATCCATCCGGGTCGATAACATTAGACGTTTCCTCAGGTTTATCCCAGTAGCCCTTCATCACACAATGCCCGCGAACAATGATCTCTCCTTCTTCAGACTGGAAATCCTGCTTAAATGTATTATGCGTTTGGATGGTATATATCTCTTTGGTATCCACATTTTGTATTGCCACTTCAATTCGCGGAATAATACGGCCAACAGTTCCGTATATAACCCGTTCATTTTCAGTAACAGCCATCACAGGTGAAGTTTCTGTTAAACCAAATCCTTCTAACACTTTGATACCCAGGTCTCCAAAGAACTCGCCAATGTTTTTTGGCAAAGCTCCGCCACCAGATATCAGGAACTTTAAGCGCCCGCCGGTTTTTTCTTTTATTTTGCTAAAAACTAACTTCTCAGCTATTTTATGTTGGCTGCGAAGCAATAAGCCTGGCTTTTTGCCTTCCTCATGGATAAGCCTGTATTTTTTACCGATGGCGAGCGACCAAAGGAATATTTTAGTTTTGGCGCCACCTGCTGATGTGCCGTTTTTCATGGCTCTGTCGTGTATGCGTTCTAACAAGCGTGGAACACAGCACATGATCGTAGGTTTAACCTCAGCCATATTTTTAGCCAAAAGATCTAAACTTTGAGCGAAAGCTATGGTACAGCCCTCATGTAAGCAAATATGGTAGGTAGCGGTACGCTCAAAAACGTGCGACAGGGGTAAGAACGAAAGGAATATATCTGTTTTTTCCAATACCTGTATCTGTTCAAGACTGGCACGTACATTTTCGGTCAGGTTATAATGCGTAAGCATTACCCCTTTGGGGATACCAGTAGTTCCTGATGTATAAATAAGACAAGACAGGTCTGAAGGTAAAATAGCCTCCCGCGCGCTGTTTAATTCAGGGCGATATTTTTCGACTATGTTTTTGCCTTCTTCAATCACTTCATTAAACCCGATGACACCGGCATTTAAACTGGTTTTGCCCAAATGTTTTTCAAAATCGTCAAATGCCGGAATGATGCGTACTAATGCCGGGCAGTTATTGGCTACTTTAATTACTTTTCGGAACAGAAAAGGATTGCCCGCCAGGATGGTTTTTGCGCCGGAATCGTTTAAAATATATTCTATTTCGCTTTCGGAAAGCGTAGGGTATATGGAGGTGTTCACAGCGCCTATTTGCTGCAGGGCCTGGTCGTAATAAACATAATCAGGGCCGTTTTCAATTATCAGTGATAAGCGGTCGCCTTTTATAACACCCATATCGAGAAACCATGCCGATATGGCATCTGCTTTTTCGATGACTTCTTTATAAGAAATATTTACCCATTCGTCTTTTACTTTGTGTGTAAGAAATGTATGGGTGTCGGGATGAATATTGGTTACAATATTGCGTATCAGGCTGGGAACAGTCGATCGATTAGTTACTGAATTCATTAAACAATAATCAGGTTTGCATTTGATTTCTATGATAAATATAAAACGATTACACCGATAATAAAAATCATTGGTGTAATCGTTTAAAAATCTATGTAATCAGGAATATTATACCGAGAAACTCTCACCGCAACCGCAGGTGCGGGTTGCATTCGGGTTGTGGAAGTTAAAACCTTTGCCGTTTAGGCCGTCTGTAAAATCAAGCTCGGTTCCGGCGAGGTACAGGAACGACTTCATATCTAAGGCCAGTTTAATGCCTTTATCTTCAAAAAACTGGTCGCCCTTTTTTATTTCGTTATCAAAATCAAGGTTATATGATAAGCCAGAGCAACCGCCTCCCTGCACTGATACACGGAGGAAATAAGAACCATCAAGGTTCGCATCCTGTATCAGGTGATCTATCTTTCCCTTTGCTTTATCTGTTATAGTTACCATTTTATTATAGACTCAAGAGTCAAGATTCAAGAGTCAAGATGATCCCAGCCTTCCTGGTTCTTGACTCTTGAATCCTGATTCTTTTTAGTGATGTGTTTTTTCGCTCGCAATTGCCTCTAATCCGTTTTTTACGCGGAAATCATTGATCGCAGCTTTGATAGCATCTTCTGCCAATACCGAGCAGTGGATCTTTACCGGCGGCAAAGAAAGTTCTTCAACAATATCCATGTTGTCAATTTTCATGGCATCATCTATTGTTTTGCCTTTAAGCCACTCTGTTGCCAATGATGAAGAAGCAATAGCCGAACCGCAGCCGAAAGTTTTAAACTTAGCATCAGTGATAATATTATTATCATCAACCTGTATTTGCAAGCGCATTACGTCACCGCATTCAGGTGCACCAACCAAACCAGTACCAACCTTGTGGCTGCTTTTATCCAAAGTGCCAACGTTGCGTGGATTAGTGTAGTGATCAATTACTTTATCTGAATAAGCCATAGCTTTATGTTTTAATATTAAATTCTAAACTCTAATTTCTAAATCCTATATCCGATCGAAATTCGAAATTTTACATTCGATATTCGATATTTTTTAGTGTTCCGCCCACTCAATTGAGTCGAGGTCGATGCCTTCTTTGAACATTTCCCATAGCGGTGAAAGCTCGCGCAGGTGAGTAACCGATTTTTTGGCTATCTCAATGGCATAATCAACTTCCTCTTCGGTAGTAAAACGACCCAAGCCGAAACGGATAGATGAATGTGCCAGGTCATCAGACAGGCCTAAACTCTTTAATACATATGACGGTTCCAGCGAAGCCGATGTACATGCAGAGCCTGATGAAACCGCCAGATCCTTCATCGCCATCATCAATCCTTCACCTTCTACGTATTTGAATGATATATTGGCTACATGTGGTAAACGATGTTCCACATTACCGTTCACGTAGCTTTCTTCCAGTTTTAAGACTGATTTTTGCAGCTTATCACGCAGGGCAGATAAACGTTTTGCTTCGCTTTCCATTTCCTGCATACACAATTCACAGGCTTTACCAAAGCCAACAATACCCGGTACATTCAATGTTCCAGAACGCATACCACGTTCGTGGCCGCCGCCATCCATTTGTGCAGTAACTTTTACACGTGGTCCTTTACGGCGCACATATAACGCACCAACGCCTTTAGGGCCATAAATTTTATGTGCTGTAAAAGCTAACAAATCAATACCGTCAGCATTTACATCTACGGGGATCTTACCAACTGCCTGGGTAGCGTCTGTCATGAACAAAGCACCATATTTATGTGCAATTGCGGCAATTTCTTTAATAGGCTGAATAACACCTATCTCGTTGTTACCATACATGACCGAAACTAAAATAGTTTCTTTGGTCATAGCTGCTTCCAATTCGTTCAGATCGATCAAGCCATCTTCCTTAACAGGTAAATAGGTAACCTTTCCGCCCAATTTCTCAATGTGCTTGCAAGTATCCAATACCGCTTTGTGCTCGGTAACAGTAGTAATAATGTGGTTACCTTTATCCTGGTACATTTCAAACACACCTTTTATAGCAAGGTTGTCTGCCTCTGTTGCACCTGAAGTAAAGATGATCTCTTTCTCACTCGCACCAATAATCTTAGCCACTTGTTCGCGTGCATAATCTACCGCTTCTTCAGCTACCCATCCGAAAGCGTGGTTACGGCTCGCGGCATTACCAAATTTCTGGTTAAAATAAGGCAACATGGTTTCCAGTACCCGTGGGTCCATGGGTGTTGTTGCATTATTATCCAGGTATATAGGAAGGTTCATATTCGTTTCTATAATTAACATTACAAAGATATGCAAAGTTTTTATTTAAAATCATTCAAAACAAGGACGAATAATCAGATAAAGGTAATTATTTGCAATATTTGGGTATGAGAAAGATCGAGCACATTGGCATTGCAGTAAAAGACATAGCCGGGTCAGGAATGATATATGAAAAGCTGTTGAACACTAAAGTCTATAAAATAGAAACAATTGCCTCTGAGGATGTTAGAACGGCTTTTTTACAATCAGGCCCTAATAAAATTGAACTGCTTGAGCCCATCTCTATTGATGGCCCGATAGGTAAATTTATTGAGAAAAAGGGAGAAGGGATACATCATATAGCCTTTGACGTAGAGGATATTGTGGCTGAAATGGCCCGCTTAAAGAAGGAAGGTTTTGTGCTTTTAAACGATCGGCCTAAAGAGGGCGCTGATAATAAACTAGTTTGTTTTATTCATCCTAAAAGCGCTGGCGGCGTTTTGATCGAACTTTGCCAATCCAAACCTAAGGATATTATATAGGTTAAATATTAGTTACCGGTTCAACTTTTACAAATTCATTAATCCTGCTCAAATCCAATACGACTCTTCCATCTTCATCGCGGTCAAATGCAGGTTTAAATTTAGCGTCCCATACTAAATGTTCAAACTGGTAGGATGTCCGTGAATGTACCGTTTGCGAAAAAGTATCATCAAACGCCTTTAACAGTACAGAGAAACTTGCCTGGGAACTCTGCAAGTCATCCGGGGTTATATCTTTCAACGGGCTGTTCTCGTCGAGCGGATGCACAACGGTCCAGCTTAAAGTTAGTATGCTCACT
>DATHLW010000498.1:0-7215 GCA_035487675.1 Mucilaginibacter sp.
ATCCGGTGTGTGTTTGGGGTATCCAGTGCAACGCCGCAAAAGAGTAATCTAAAAACAAGGAGGTAAAGAAAATGCTGACAACTAAAATGAGCAATAAGTACCACATCGTTTTATTGCCGTAATATTTACGGAATACCATCAGCATAGGAATTGTAACGAGGTCGGAAAGAATAAAAGCGATCACTCCACCGAACGAGATGCCACCCTGCCATAATACCGCAGCCAAAACTATGTTGCCAACCGAGCATACAAAAGCGATGATGGCAATGAAGATACCAACTATGGCATTCCAGCTTAACACCACGAAATGCGGCAAGCTACTGTTCCCCGATAAAAATAGACCTTTCCAAAATGCGTCAGGAACCACCACCATTAAAATAGCAGATACGGCCAGCCCAATCAGAATATCCTTGCCCACCATCGTTACGTCCATATAATAATGGCCGCTCGCTTCTTTTAGCTTAGTAAATGAACCTGCTTTTTTTGGATGTGCTTCTTTGGTTTCCATTTTCATATTGTGCTGGCAGCATGAACTTTCCATCTGATGATGTGCGTGAGGGTCATTTGATTTTTCTCCTTCAGACGCTTCAATATGTTCTTTGGCCTCGTTCTTTGCTTTAGCCGGAAAAAACCGGCTAATGATTATTGCCGAAATGATGATAAAAAATAAACCGCCGATCACTTCACCGCCAAAAAATGCCCAGCCCAAAAGCGATACGATCACAATAAATATTTCAAACACCAGGTTGGTGCTGGCCACCATAAAGGCAACAGCATTTGACCAAGTAGCACCTTTGATCATTAATGCTCTTGCCATCGACGCTGCTGCATAAGAACAGGAAGAGGATATTGCTCCAAAAAGTGTAGAAAGACTGATCGCTATTGCCGAATCTTTACCCAATTTTGCCGATATGCTTTCCGTGGATACAAAAGCCCGGATCAGTGATGACAGGATAAACCCCAATGCCAAACCCCAATAGATGTCCCATATCATGTGGGCCAGTTGTGATAAGATATTTACGATTATGTTCATGATGAAACAATTAATAGAATACAAATTTACATCTGCCCTGATTTTGAATTTTACAGTTTAGCGTATTTGATTTATAAGATTTTGACACGGGGTATCAATTGTTGTCGACAGCTCCACTGATACAATCTGTTTTAAAAAGGATTGAATTTTCATCATGAATAATTTGAATTGAAGGATGTGTGGACTCCCCGCTTCCCTGGTATATATAACAGGTCCATTCAATAAGGAAAGATAAATAATGGGATAGTAATATGTGGGGGGAGTGCTTCCGTAATATACCGGCCAACAATTTCCTCAAAATGAAAGCGATGGTTTACCAATACCAGGATGTCATTAGGTGTTTCGTTGATCATGGCATCAACTGCTTTCGCCGGGGCCTTTTCCTTTACTTTATAAAAGAAAAGCTGGTCATAGTTCACCTTATTACTTACCTCTTCCCGAAACAAAATATCGGCATAGTTTTCGGTTATATCTGGTAAACCACTTGCAGACCTGTGTACGATTGATAATGCAGCGTGCCATAGTCCAGCAAGCTCGGCCAAATATCGCACAATCTGTATGCGGCAATAACGCAGGTCGGCAATATATGCTAAACGTTCGATCTTTTTTAATTGCCATTTTGCAGGAATGAGTAATAAAGGACAAAGTACCCGGTTGAGCACAGTATGGATATTTAAACTCCGCCTGGCATTGGCCGTGGGTATAACTTCTCCCATCCCTTTAATAATCATCCAGACTGGATTCCTGTTGACAAACCCGATAACTTCACTTTCGTTCATATTTGAAATATCAAATTCTTCAATCCGGGGCGTAAAATCAGGTAGCTCCTTTTCAGGCGATTTTAAATAATGAAGCCTTTCGGAGGCCACACAATCTCCCATGCAGATTTTGGCGACGATCGTCGGCGCCTTTTCACCAGGCTTGCCGGTTATTTCGAATGTATTAAACAGCAAAATACGGGTCTGTATCTTTTGAGCTATGAGCAAAGCAAATTCTGCAGCGTGTATTGCCTCAGAGGAGTTGTCATTAATAACCAGGAGTGTTCTCATCAGGATAAGGTTATAAGTAAGCCTGTCTTTTTATTTGAATGCAGCCATTCTCAAACTTACACCTCTGACACCTTTCAAAAGGCCTATCGAATTAATTATAGGTTTCTGTTGGAAGTCCCATTCAACGATCCCATTGAGACTAACAAAGCCTTCGGTCACGCTGATTTTCATTTTTTCATAATATATAGAAGTATTCGATTTAAGTAGTTCAACTAAATTATTGGCAATTTCGGCATCCAAAAGTATGCTATTATTGTTCGATTGGGGTTTTGCTTTAAAGCGCACCTCACTGTGGGCAAGGTAAATTTCCCTATTTGTTGCCATTTTAAGCTTGATTTTGGATTATTGCAATCAAGCAAAATGCCATTAGTTTACCAGCTGAAAATCAACAAGTAATGATTATTTTTCGGGTTGTAAATGCGATATATCGTATCTGCAACCCGAAAATTCACTAAATAGCGTGTCCGGACGATGGAATAATATTTTGAATTTGAGGGCGGAGGAAACAATGTTAGTTGCAGGAATTTGAGGCTCGCCGACATTGGAATATTCCCGGCTACATATGGAAGTACTGGTTATTCCTGCAGGTGCACCCGACTTGTTATAACGTTATAGAATTATGTAAATCTATAAATGCATAATTATGGAAATCAAAATGCCGAATGTGGTGTCGCCAGACTATTTTTTTCAATAAATAGTTCGGAAGTTTGGCTCCTTTTTTGTAAATTTGATTTGTCAAAAGTTCTTTAAAACGACTCAAATTACCTAAAAAAATTATCCGGTGTCTTAATCGGTGACTAATAGTTTTTAGATTTTATAAATACCTGATAATTAATAGCTTTTACGAAATGGTTCGAGTCCCGTCCATTCCGCTTTTAGAGAATCAAACGATACCAAAACCGCTTAATTTCAATGATTAAGCGGTTTTTTTATATCAAATCCGCTCGTTTTGTATCAGATTTTATGAATTGGCGAGGAACTTACTCGGTTACCTTTTTAATCTCGTAATTTTTGGTAACCGAATTGATGTTGGTTGATTTATAGCTAATTACAGAGACATCAAATGATGTCAAAACGTATCAAATTTTATTAAAAATCAATTTTAGAAAACACTCAAAAAAGCGGAAACTTTATGAAAAACACATACACTTTTTCTGTTCTGATATGGGCAAATAAGACCAAAGGCGACGCAAATGGCAGCGTTCCTCTGTATGCAAGGGTTACTGTTAACAACAGGAGAGCTGAAATATCTCTGAAAAAGAAGATAGACTCAGCTTTGTGGGATGTTAATCGAGGTATCGTAAAGGGTAATACCAAAGAAGCGAAAACTGTAAAGCTATCGCTATAAGTAGTTTTGCCATATCAATTATCCCCAAACTAGGCTCGAACCCATTAAATAATTGCAGATAAAGGCCGGATGCTTTCTACCAGGCGGTTCGAGTCCTGCTCAGGCTATAAAGCCTCTTTGCCAGCCTTTGTTTTACTGTCTCAGAATCATCAACCTTTAAATACCCCTAAAAGGGGTATATGTTTTTGTCATCCAAGTGTTAAATTTACGTTTCTCTATAATTGGCAATAATGATCAAATCGATACCGATAGCCCCGGCCGGTAGTGAAACTCCTGTAAATTCTTCAACGCTAAGCAGCTATTCGGTATTTCTTTTCCGGAAGTATCTTTTGTTGATATTCCTGATCTTTTGTTCTTTAGCTTTATACGCACAGAAGTATAATTTTCATCACTATGACCTGACCAACGGCCTGGCGCAATCGCAAGTTTTAGCAATTTGCCAGGATAAAGAAAAACAAATATGGCTCTCGACTTTGGGCGGCATCAATAGCTTTGATGGAAAAAAATTCAGCACTTATTCCATTGATGACGGGCTTACGTCGAATTCTAATTTTGTTATCACCTGCGATCGTAAGGGTAACATTTTGTGGGGCGGAAATCGGGGACTGACCGCCTTTACGAATAAGGGGATCGTCAACTACAAATTCAGGGACAAAATTAATGTCAGGACTATCTATAAACTGATAGCTGACAAAAATAATGATATATGGTCTGCAGCTGCTTCTAAGTTGTTTAAATTGATCGGCAATCAGCTTATTGTTCAGGACATCATCGCAAAAAAGGATTATGTGAGCTCACTGCAGACGGACAAACAAGGGAATTTATATGCCTCCCTTTACCATTCCGGGATATATAAACTGGATAAGAACGGCTGGCATTTAGTCATCAGTGTAAAGGATCAATTTATTAAGGATTTTGTTTTCAGCGACAGGACTCCCGGAGCAGTTGTGTTTGTTTCTGACATGGGTTTATATCAATGCGATAGCGCCCATATTGAAAGAATAAACGTTCCATCCTCCTTTTCTGAAACTACTGAGCTTACCTGTATCAAGCAGGACCATCATAAAAACCTGTGGATCGGAACCAATAAAGGCGCTTTCATGATCAGCGGTCAGTCGGTTAAATATTTTAACGAGGATAATGGGTTTACCAACGAGCGGGTCTTTACTATGTACTGTGATGAGGATGATCGGATGTGGTTTGGTATAGATGGCGATGGGCTATACAGTTATGAAAATGATGATTTTATTATTTACGACAAAACGCAGGGATTGAATAACGAAGCGGTAATGAGCCTGGCAAAAGACTCAAAGGGGCAACTTTATTGCGGTACCAATGGAGGCGGATTATGGTCGTTCGCAAATAATAAGCTTAAACAGGAGACAGTTAAAGACAAAGAATCATCTAAGCTCCGTGTTAATTGTTTGCTTAATGACAGTAAGGATAACTTATGGGTAGGAACTGATAACCTTGGGTTGTGGGTAAAGAAAAGTGGTAACCGGGATTATTCTCCTGTTTCGGTAAGCAATAACCTGATATTTAATCACCTGGCCGAAGGCCCATCCAATACCATCTGGATGGCAACCAGCTATGGCTGCTTTTATCTTGAAAATGGGAAAATGTTGCATGTGCCTTCACTAAATGAGTATGCCTGTGCAGTATTGCCAAAGGGTACGGATTCTGTTTTTGTCGCCACATTAAATGGTGTTCTATTGATCAAAAACAAACAATGGGATACTAATTTCACTTTGAATGCTGTGGCCGGTAAAAACGTAGTTACGTTATACGCGCATGGTCCATTTATTTTATTAGGAACCAATGATTACGGATTATATATCTGGAACACAAAAACCAATGCAGTAAGTAATATCAATACAAAAAGTGGCTTGTTATCCAACACGATCTACAGCATTGACATTATAAAAAATGCATTATGGTTAGGAACGGGCAAGGGTATAAATAAGTTCAGGATAACGGATCATAGCCGGATGACACTGGCGAAAAAAAGTATTTTTAATCCGATAGTTGAGTGTAACCAAAACGCCGTAATGCATACGGATACCAATATTTGGCTGGGCACAACGCGTGGCTTATTTGTATTCAAGACAAACAAGGATGAAAAAGAAGTTCCTGTTCCTAAAACGGTCATTCAAAGCGTCTGGCTGCCTGCAAAAATTAAGGACAGCATAAAGTATGCTTACCAAAAAGGGTATAAGCTGCCCGTAAATTTATCCCTGCCATCAGACAAAAGTCATATTGAGATCGAGTACCAGGCTATCGATTTTTCTGATGATCGTGACGTCCTGTATCAACATCAGTTGGAGGGTCTTGACAAAACTTACGGTAAACCGGAACCCCGTGATTATGTGGAATATCCCAATCTGCCGCCCGGGCAGTATACGTTTAAAGTAAGGGCCATTAATAGTGACGGCCTTTATAGAGATCCTGCCGCTTTTTCATTTACCATAACACCGACATTCGTTCAAAGTGCAACTTTTAAGATATTGGTTATTGTTATTTTTCTGTCGGCGGCTTATGGCATTTATCGCTATAAGATCTATCAGAATAACCGGAAAGCATTATATATTGAGAAGTTAAAGTTAGAGGAACAGGCTTTTGTTCGCCGGCAAACTGCAGAGGACTTTCACGACGATCTCGGAAATAAACTCACCAGGATAAATCTTCTGTCGGAGCTTTTGGATAAAAAGATAACCAAAGATAAAGCCGACGAAAAGTTGCTGATACAAAACATCAGGACCAGTGTGGATGAGTTGTATTCGGGCACGAAGAATATTTTGTGGGCATTAAATCCTGATAATGATAACCTGTATGATGTGTACGAATTGATCGTAAATTTTGGGAGAGAGCTATTTGATAGCTCGGATATTTCATACCAGGCTTCTGATAATGACCCCGCTTATAAAAAGATAAGATTGCCACTGGGTATGGGCCGGAACATTATTTTGATCTGCAAGGAATTATTGCATAATATTTTACAACATTCGGGTGCAAAAGCTGTAACACTTGCCATAGGGATAACGTCTTATAAACAGATTTGTATTACGATATCCGATAATGGCTGTGGGTTCGATAAAGAGCAGTTAGTACCAGCAGGCAACGGACTTCGAAATATGCAAAATCGGGCTAAAAGGCTGAACGGGAAATTAGAAATCGATTCTAAGATCAACGCAGGCACCACCAGCCAGGTAATATTTCCAATTCCTGATTGAGATGCATGGATGTATACGCGTAGTTATTATTGAGGACGATAAGATTTTGCTTCAGACCTATAAGCAATTGATAGGCGCAGAGGAGGGAATTACTATTGTTAATGGCTACACTTCATTCGAACATGCGGAAAGGCATATTGCAAATGACGAGCCGGATGTTATCCTGATGGATATCCAATTACCCGGTATAAGCGGTATCGAAGCTATCCCCCTTGTTAAGAAACAACTTCCTAGAACTCATGTGCTGATGTTAACAGTTTTTGAAAGTGAAGAGCAGATAATGCAGGCGCTTTCAAACGGCGCGTCCGGGTATATAACCAAAGACTCTTCTTCACAAAAAATAATCGACTCCCTGTGGGAAGTGCGGGACGGTGGCGGCCCGATGAGCAAGAACATCGCAAGAATGGTAATAAGGTCGTTCCAAAAAAATCAGGACTCACCGCTTTCCAAACGAGAAACTGAAATTCTGAAGATGATAGCTGATGGCAAAAAGCGGAGTGAAATAGCCGAAGACCTATTTATAGAATTAGAGACCGTTAAAACTCACATCAAAAA
>DATHLW010000499.1:0-5336 GCA_035487675.1 Mucilaginibacter sp.
AAAGGCTACATTTTTCTGTATTGGCGATAATGTAAGCAAGCACCCGGATGTATTTGAGCAGGTAAAAAATGCAGGCCACAGCATCGGAAACCATACTTTTAATCATCTGAAAGGCTGGAAAACCGATAATAAAACCTATGTCGAAAATTTCCTGAAAGCCGATGAATTACTGCATACCAACCTGTTCCGTCCGCCTTATGGAAGGATCAGAAGGGCGCAGATGAGGCTCATCAAGGAAGCAAAACCCGGCACCGATATAATTATGTGGGATGTACTCAGCGGCGATTTTGATATCGAACTAAAGGCCGAAACCTGCCTGCAGCATGTGCTCAGGTATACAGAGAATGGCTCGATAGTCGTATTTCATGATAGCCTGAAAGCCTATGACCGGCTGGAGTATGTATTGCCACGAGCAATGGAAGAGTGGAGCAGGAGGGGGTATGAGTTTGGGTTATTAAGTTAAATGAATTCAACACTTAAGTTCTGCTAACGTTCGCTGTTTAGTTTTTGACTAGTCGACATCAACTGTAGCGTTTCTTAATAAAAAAATCCGATGGCAAACCATCATAATAAAAGCCGTCGTCATAATTACCTATGACGACGGCTTTTATTGTCTCAATTACTGTGAAACGAATTAGGGTTTTCTAATTGGTTACAGTAAAGTTGTTTGCACTTACCACTGTTTGCCCGCCTGTATTGACTGTAATTTTCATAGCGCCATTACCTGTATTGGATGGAACAGTCACCGTGATTGTAGTGCTTGTAACGCTTAATACATTGGCATTAATCGATCCGAAGGTGACGCCAGCGCCGTAGGTAGAGTTAAATCCGGTTCCTGTAATTGTCACGATACTTCCGGCTACGCCTGATGTTGGAGAAAATGAAGTGATAGTAGGGGTAGTAACCGTAAATGTTCCCGGAGCTGTTATTGTTTGCCCTGCAATCACAACGGAAATTTTTAAAGCCCCGGCGCTTATTCCGGAAGGAACATTTACCGTAAGTGTATTTGATGCTGATGCATAAGCTGAGGTACTATACGAACCAAAATTTACGGTATAGTATTGACCTGCAATAAAAGTCCCATTTATAGTAACCTGACTGTTTACCGGTCCGGATGAAGGTGCAAAACTTGATATTGATGGAGCTGTAACCGTGAATTTCTGTGGAGCTGTTACGCTGTTAGGGCCTGCGTTTAAAACAAGCGAATAGCTTCCCGCAGATAGGCTCGTTGGAACAGTAAACGAAAACTGATTGTTGCCGTATACATTGGCGCTGACGCTAACGTTTCCTAAGGTTGCGCTAATGCTTCCATAGGATGTCGGAAAATTTGTACCTGTAACGGTAACTGTGCTTCCCGCCAACCCGGAACCCGGAGATATGGAAGTAATAGTTGGAGCAGTTACATTGAAAGTTCCGGGTAAAGTAACGGTTTTACCATATTCAGTAACCGATATCTGGAAATTGTTGGTTGTAATATTGGAAGGCACGGTTGCTTGAGAAGAGTAGTAACTAAGGCTTTGCGAAACAGTTCCAAATAGCACGGTGACTCCAGAATAATAATAATAAGAGGGAAGATTATCACCCGTGAAAGTTATTGCAGTGCCTATCGGACCGGATTTTGGTGAATAGTCTTTGAAATTAGCCTGAATAGTAAAGCTATTATAAGGTACATTTAAATTTTGTCCCCCTATTGATACCTGGACAGGGATCTGAGTATTATCAGCAGCTTGAATACCCGATGGTACCGTAGCAACAATTTGTGTTGAAGATACCGATGACACATTAGCCTGAACGCCGCTAAAACTTACTTTAACGTCACTGGTAGAAGCAGCATAAAACTGTCCGTTTATTGTAATCTGATCCCCGGATTTGCCGCTTGACGGAGAGACGCTGCTAGCGGCCGGAGTTGGCAGAGTTACAGAACTTAATGCACCAAAAGCTGTTCCTTTTTCGTTTGTTATGTATGCTCTTACATAAATAATAGGTGAGTAACTGTTAGTGACAGTGATCCCATCGACTTCTTTACTGTATGCTCCTATCTGGGGGCTCTGTCCTAAAGACACTTTGGTGCCTATTGTTTCGTTGATTGCAGAGGTTGTTGTGCTATAAACAAATCCGTAATCTAAAATATTAAAGCTGCCTGTACTAACAATATTCCCTTTAAATAAAACTTTACCTGGAGAAAGTGCAGTTACTGAAATTGTCTGTATTTGCGGATCTGTACTTTTATCCTTTTTACAACTTTGAAGTTGAATTAATGCCAAAAGCAAAATAATTATGCTTAGGCGAGCCGAGAATTTTTTCATTAAGTTTAGGTTTTAAATTAAAATGAATACCCTAGTCTAATACCATTTATTAAACTCGGTCCAAATGTTAAGTTCGAGTTTTTTGTAGATGGGTTGGTAGTATTAGTACCTGTTGATGGCGTTGTGATAATACTGACCTCTTTCCAGTTAGTTTTGGAAATGCTGTAATTAAATTCATAGCCAAAAAAGAAATGTCTGGCGATGTAAAAGTCAAAGCCTGTAAATAAGTTTAAACCATACCGTGTATAGCCGTTCTGTTGTGTCTGGGTGATTAAAGTATTGTTACTATAATAACTGTAATACCACGCATTGGTGACAGTTGTAGTTGATTGATTATTGCTAAGGGTTTCGCCTGAAGATTTATTTGTTATTGATAAATCCGCACCGATATAGGGGGACAGCCTTTTTGTACCCAAGAAATGTTTTTCAATACCCAGGTTAACGCCTATTGTAGTTGATTTTTTCTCGTCATTATCAAAAAAGCTATTAGTACCATAAGGGTTATTTACGTTATTAACAGAATCAATTCTGCTGATATTAAACCCGAGTCTTAGCGCAACAGTGGGTGAAGTAAAATATCTGAACTTGATCTGATTAAGTGAATTATTGAGATTCACTTGTCCTTTAAGCGGGTTAACATTGAGTTCCGTTGTGAAACTTTTGGCGTTTGGCTTTAAGTCATTTGCTGAGTCAATTTTTGTAGTTTGGGCGAAACTTCCGAGGGTGGCAAATAGGCTTGCCATGATAAGTATGGTTTTTTTCATTGTTATGTAATAAGATTCGCCGCAAAGATATAATTTGGAGCGAATCTTATTGCACCCAACTTGTTTTTTTAGATAAAATTTAAATCCGGCTTAGATATAGAGCCATTAATCATTCGCCATTAAAAGCCCGACTAAAGCCAACGGCAATGAATTTTAATAAAAAAATCCTTGCTATCTGATTTATCGACAGCAAGGATGAAATAAAATTGATGAAGTGAATAGGCGGGCAATACTTACAATTCTACCACCGGGTTAGCTGGATAATATGAATTTGCTTTTTTAACCAGGCGCTCACTGCTCAGATTGGTGATGTTTAATGATGCTGAATAATCGTAACCAAACCCGGCTTCGGTTATGGTACCTTCAAGGTCGGCTTTGGCATGATCATTCAATTTCATATTTACTGCATAAGCATCCATGTTTAATTGGGCAGAAGCATCGTTGTACAAGTTGATGGTTAAATCAATAGCGGATAATTTGCCGAAAGACTTTACCTGTGCACTATCATAAACAGACAGGTTGCACAGGTTGCTTACCGTTATCCAAACTACTAGTGTTTGTGCTTTGTAGGAAGATATCTTCAGCACACCATTTTGATTTTGTACCAATGCGTTTTCCGAATAGTAACTGTTGTAAACCTTCACATTGTCGGTCATACCATCCGATAGATACAGCTCAACGTTGCCGTGTACCTCAATTTTGCTGATGTGGCTAATGTCGGTTAAAACTGTAACTTCATCGTGACTTCTATTTGCGGCAAATGCTGCCTGACTTATTCCAAGCACCGATGTTAATGCGATTGCGAGGGTTAAAATTGACTTTTTCATCTTATTAATATTTTAATGTCGAAATATTTGTTGTTCATTTTACAGAGGCATGCCAAAATTGATACCCATAAAATAAATAGCTGATTGTCAGTAAATTGAAATTTAATAAACCTATGGCACTGTACGATAGCGTACAGTTTTTGTGCGGAGACGGACGATTGGTTATCAGTGATTAGAGGTCAGTGACTAGTGATCAGTTTGATGTCAGATAGGCACCTAATCTCTGATCACTGATTAACTAATCACTAATTTAGAACCCCTCCAAATTACATTTCAACAAAATACTGACACCATTTAGCTGCAATTTTCATAAATTCGCTGCTCGACTTAGCAATGAGTTGGCTTATTCCGAATTCGTTTACTTTTTTACCTAATAATCAATACAATGGCTTTTGATTTAGATATGATCAAAAAGGTTTACGATCGCTACAGCACCCGTGTGGCTGCTGCCCGAAAAGCGACCGGCAAACCGCTTACTTTAACCGAAAAGATATTATACGCCCACCTTTCGGAAGGCGACGCTCATAAGGCATTTGGCCGCGGAGTGGATTATGTTGACTTTGCACCAGACCGTGTGGCCATGCAGGATGCTACCGCGCAGATGGCCCTGTTGCAATTTATGCAGGCTGGCCGCCCGAAAGTGGCTGTCCCGTCAACCGTGCATTGCGACCACCTGATACAGGCCAAAGTTGGTGCTGATGTAGATTTGAGTACTGCAAAAGATGCTAATAAGGAAGTTTATGATTTCCTGGCATCGGTATCTGACAAATACGGTATTGGTTTCTGGAAGCCGGGAGCGGGGATAATTCACCAGGTTGTTCTGGAGAACTATGCTTTCCCGGGCGGTATGATGATCGGTACCGACTCGCATACGCCTAATGCAGGTGGTTTGGGTATGATCGCCATTGGTGTTGGCGGCGCTGATGCCTGCGACGTTATGGCGGGTTTGCCATGGGAACTTAAATTCCCTAAGCTGATCGGTGTAAAGCTGACCGGTAAATTATCCGGCTGGACATCCGCTAAAGATGTTATCCTGAAGGTGGCCGGTATCCTTACTGTAAAAGGTGGTACAGGGGCTATAGTTGAATACTTTGGCGAAGGCGCACAATCCCTTTCAGCAACCGGTAAAGGTACCATTTGTAACATGGGTGCCGAGATAGGTGCTACTACATCCGTATTTGGTTACGACGAAAAAGCTGCCGATTACCTCAAAGGCACCAAACGCGCTGATATTGCCACCTTAGCAGATGAAATTAAAGAACATTTAACAGGCGACGCGGAAGTTTACGCTAATCCTAAATTATATTTTGACGAGGTAATTGAGATAGACCTAAACGAACTGGAACCGCATGTGAACGGTCCGTTCACGCCCGACCTGGCATGGCCGATCTCCAAATTCGCGACAGCGGTGAGAGAGAACGGCTGGCCGGCGCAACTGG
>DATHLW010000500.1:0-2755 GCA_035487675.1 Mucilaginibacter sp.
TTTTACGGCGGTATACATTACAAAAACAGTTCACTGATGGGTGCCGAGCAAGGCAAGAAGGTAGGCGAATACATCTGGCAAAAACTAAAATTGACCAAATAATAAAATGGACAATAGCTTGCATTTAGATAAGAGAATACATTATACACTGCGATTTGCGGCAGCCATGTGCTTTTTCGGACACGGTGCCTTTGGCATAATTAGAAAGTCGATATGGCTCAACTATTTTGCTGTATTTGGCATTGGGCATGGTATGGGTTATCAACTGATGCCAATAATAGGCGTATTGGATATCCTGATGGGCATTTCGTTATTGATCTATCCTACAAGAGCTATCCTGGCATGGCTTGTTCTCTGGGGATTTATAACAGCATTATGCCGCCCGTTATCAGGAGAACCTTTTGTGGAAGCGATAGAGCGTGCTGGTAATTATGGCGCGCCGTTAGCTCTACTTATCCTGTCAGGCTTCGGCAGTAGAAATATCAAAACATGGTTCGCAGGGATTAGTCCAGCTACATTTACCAATGAAAGAACACTGGCCGCAGCTGCCACCTGTTTAAGGATAGTAGTATTCCTACTGTTAGTAGGGCATGGCTGGCTCAACCTTGTGGAGAAAAAAGGTTTGTTGGGGCAATATGCATCTCTTGGCTTCTCCAACCCAGCACAAGTGGCACACATTGCAGGCGTATTCGAAATAGTTGCTGCTCTCAGCGTATTGATTCGCCCGATAAGACCGGTGTTGTTAGGATTGTTAATATGGAAAATGGGCACAGAGTTATTCTATCCGCATTGGGAAGCATTTGAGTGGATAGAGCGGGGCGGAAGTTACGGCGCTATTCTGGCCCTTTGGTTCATCTTGCCCCAATTATCAATCAAATTACAAAAAACATTAATCACAACTTAAATAGATCATCAACCAAATCAACTTTAATATTTAAACAAATCATGAAAAAAATCTACAAATCATTATTTATTGCTTGTTTCTTTTTATTAATCAGCCAAACTAATGTTTTTGCACAAGGTTGTGTGGCCATACGCAGTACCGGTGGGGTATGTACAATGGATGAGCATCCGGATACCGCACTTAAAAATGGATTATGGTTGTTCAACAGTAACACCCGTTATTATAAATCATTCAGGCACTTCGTAGGAAAACAAGAGCAGTTTCAGCGTATTGCTTTGCATAATAACGTTATCAATAAGGTAGTTACCCAGGACTTTACTTTTACACGGATTTTTAATGACCGCTGGTCGATAGCATTGGATATCCCATTTGCTGATAATAGCCGTTCATCTGTGGCTAAAACGTTGCCAAATGGAACAAGATATAGTACACATTCATCCGGATTGGGCGATATCCGGGCTACTGGTTATTACTGGCTATTTAATCCGGCAAAAGTTCAAAAAGGAAATGTACAAGTAGGGTTGGGGATAAAATTTGCTACCGGATCATACAATTACCAGGATTATTTTTTGCAGGCAAACGGGACAAAACTTCTGGGTCCGGTAGATCAATCAATACAATTGGGTGATGGTGGTACAGGTGTAAGCGCCGAAGTAAATGCATATTACAATCTATCACACAAATTCGGGTTTTATGGCAACTTTTTTTACCTCGCAAATCCGAGGGATGTAAATGGTACTCCACGCTCAGCAACAGCTGCGGATGCTGCTACCATAGCTACTACAGGTGATGTGCAAAGTGTGCCTGACCAGATGCTTGCAAGGGCCGGAGCCAGCCTGGCTGTTAAACGTTTTGACTTTTCGTTAGGTGGCCGCTATGACTTATTACCAGTTCGTGACTTATTTGGGAACAGCGATGGTTTCAGAAGGCCGGGCCGCATCTTTTCAGCTGAACCAGGTGTTACTTACCGCTTTAAAAATATTGCTATATATGGATTTTTCCCGATTGCCATTATCCGTGATCGCACGCAAAGTGTACCTGATTTAAGAGCTACTGCTGCTGCAGCTTCAACAACTGGCGCTGTTACACACGGTGATGCGGCTTTTGCTGACTACGTTGTTAATATAGGACTTACAGTAAAATTTTAGTTGAACGTATATTTACTGATTATTTAGTTGAAAGCCGGGCCTGAGATACCCGGCTTTTTTGTTTTTTGAGTATCAGAATTTGAATATTAAATTCAATGTATCGTTAAAACTTTATAGTTTTATATGATGAATACTCCCGAGCAAAATTTTGCAGCGTTGGGCCTGAATTTGCCCCCTGCACCTCAGCCACTAGGCGTTTACAAACCTTGCTTAATAGATGGTAAATACCTTTATGTATCAGGTCATGGAACTGTGAAGGACGATAAATCCCTGATCATAGGAAGGATTGGCGAAACCATGAATGCTGAGGACGGTAAAATGGCGGCACGCCAGGTAGGTTTGGCTATTTTATCAACTATTAAAACCAATTTAGGCAGTCTTGACAAGGTAAAACGTGTGATCAAAGTGTTGGGAATGGTAAATTGTACCCCTGATTTTGAAAAACACCCTTTCATAATCAATGGCTGCAGTGAATTATTTGCAAGTGTTTGGGGCGAGGATAATGGTATAGGTGTTCGCAGCGCTGTAGGGATGGGATCATTACCTGATAATATCCCGGTAGAGATAGAAGCGTTATTTGAACTGGTTTAAGTCTTGATTCAATAATCAATGTCCGAATATAATACCTGGTATGAGATACGGGATATAGATAGTTTAGATACCCCTTCACTTGTGATCTATCCCGATAGGGTTAAAGAAAATA
>DATHLW010000501.1:0-6321 GCA_035487675.1 Mucilaginibacter sp.
TAATTTTTTTTAAAAAGTGCCTATTATTTAATTGTTTATAAGATTAAAAAATTAAAATAAATTTTTCTACCTTTGCATCCCCGCAGAAGGAGACTCCGGGGATAATGTTGAATACATAAAAAATTAAAAATGGCAACTAAAATCAGACTGCAAAGACATGGTAAAAAAGGAAAACCTTTTTACTATATCGTAGTGGCAGATGCGCGTGCTCCAAGAGATGGCCGCTTCATTGAGCGTTTAGGTTCATACAACCCAAACACCAACCCTGCTACAATTGACATTAATTTTGACAAAACCCTGGATTGGGTAAACAATGGTGCTCAACCTACCGACACCTGCCGTGCTATCCTGTCTTACAAAGGCGTTTTGTACAAAAAACACTTACAGGGCGGCCTTAAAAAAGGTGCTTTGACCGAAGAACAAGTTGAGTCTAAATTCCAGGCATGGCTTGATCACAAAGACGGCAAGATCACCGGTAAAAAAGAAAGCCTAACTACTGCAAAACAAGATGCACGTAAAGCTGCCTTAGCCGCTGAAGCTAAAAAGAAAGAAGAAAAAGCTGCTGCAATTGCTGCTAAAAACGCTCCTCCTGTTGAAGAAACAGAAGAAGTTGCTGAAGAAGAAGTTGAAGCACCTGCTGCTGAAACTGAAGCTCCGGCTGCAGAAACCGAAGCTGATGCATCAGCTGAAGCTGAAAGCGCAGAGTAATCTTATAAAAAGCTTATTTAATAGCGAAGTGGCCTTAAGGTACTTCGCTATTATTGTTTAAAGGCATTTTAGAGTTGACTCTTTTCATTCCCCTCTTTGCGCAGCAGAGAGGGTGGTCCAGCGAAGCGATGACCGGGTGAGTCGAATGAGCGATTGTCAGCTGAAAAACATTCCATATGAAGATAGAAGATAGTTTCAGGATAGGTAGTATCATTAAAACCAAGGGATTAAAAGGCGAACTGCAATTTTATGTCGACTTTGAAAACCTGGACGTAGTAGATTTTAACGCAGTGTTTATTGACATTGCCGGTAAATTGGTACCCTATTTTTTGGAATCCATCAAATATCATCAAAATAACCTCGCCTATCTTTTCCTTGAAGATGTGGATACTATTGAAAAAGCATCCAAACTGGTAAAAAAAGATGTTTACCTGCCCAATAAATTAAAACCTAAAAAGAAAAGCGGCGATTTTACTTTGATGGACCTTTTAGGTTTTACCGCAGTGGATGAAGATGAAGGTGTACTTGGTAAGATCACCAACATACAGGAACTGCCCCAGCAACTAATAGCCACCGTTCACTATAAAGATTGCGAAGTGCTTTTCCCGCTCAATGAGGAAATTATAAAAGGAATTGATGTGGTTAAAGGTGTTGTAAGGGTTGATCTGCCGGAGGGGTTACTCGATATTTATTTGGAATAGAAGCCATAAACTTTTCTGCAGTATTATTAGTGAAAAATTACCTGCATAAGGCGACATACACTATGACTATGAAATTCTATATATTATCTGAGTCCTTAACACACAACAAAAAAACTGAACTAAAAAATCTGAGCTACGTAAAATAGATTATAAAACCATAATCTAAATTTATAAAATGCTCAAATCAGCAAAAATTCCTCTGTCCTTTTTGGTAATTGGTATTTGCTGGGCTTTATTTAGCAACCCAATTATTACCTTATTTTACAGACATTTAGCGCCTCATGAACAGGACTCATACAGGAGTTTGAATGATTTGATCTTTGTGATCATCATAAGCTATGTTTTGCATGTTAAAATCAAGAAACAGCAACTTAAGCTAACTAAATCAGAGGAAGAATACCGTCAACTATTTGAATCCAACCCCAATCCACTTTGGATATATAATGAAGAATTACGATTTGTTAAGGTAAATGACGCGGCCGTTAAAAAATATGGGTACAGCAGAAGAAAGTTTTTAAAGATCACCACTGACGAAATCAACTCTGCAGAGGGCGATCAAATACTTAAGGATTATTTAAATGAATCAGAGAGCGAAGTCCGGCTTGCCAGTATTAGGGAACACGTAAAGGCAACAGGAGAGACCTTTATGGTATCCATTGTTTCTTATCCTGTGTTATTTCAAAACCAAAGCTGCAACCTGGTGATGGCAACAGATATTACTGAGCTGATTGAGAAAGAGCGAAAATTGGAGAATGCTTATCAAAGAATTAAAACATCGAACGAGGTTCTTTTACAAATTGCATGGTCAAATTCACATGAGCTCCGGAAACCACTTTGCTCTATCCTTAGTTTGGTCACACTGTTGAAAGAAGCGAGCGACAACGAAAGAGAAGAATTTCTGCGCCTGCTGGAGATATCTTCAACCGAACTGGACCAGGTTCTAAGGCAGAACAACGAAAAAGTTGATGAAATGGTAGTGCTGGAAAAAGTTGTGTGACACCAGTCATTATTGTGGTTTATAACTCTCCTTGTGATTAAAATCGAACATTCTTGATATTGTAAATCCTAACCGATATTGTCCTCTTAAATAATCTGACCCGGTATTGCTTAAATAGTTCATTTCATTAACCGCCCTGGCATTTGTAACATTAACGGTAAATACGTGGCCACCGGTTATCACCTGGAGGCCAAAACCAAGCGGGTCACTAAATCCACTCGTGTTGTTTCTGAAGGAAGAAAAAGGATGGGCGTAATCTACAACGATGCCCATTAGTTTGGTTATTTTTAATCGTGCCGTAGCTGATAGGGAGAAAATAGTATTCTCATTTCCGGGCACATTAGGGTTTGGTAAATTATCCTGTACAATTGAAGGAGCTACCTGGAAAGAAAAGCTATGTGAAAACTTACGGGCAAAAATCGCTTGTCCGAAGTACGAAACCCTGTCGCCAAAAGAAGCATAGGAACCATACGGTCTTACGCCTGCTTCGCCGACTAATGATATCGCAAGCGGTGAACTACCATCATTCGTCTGATGCAGTATAGCATATTTTAGCTCCCCACTAACTAATCCTCCTACAGTAGGTATCGTGCTTCTTCCTATATCAATATTCAGGTTATTTGTTAATCCGTATTCAAAACCAATGTACACATCCGCAACCGCGTCGAGGCCAAAAAAAGTCTTGCCACCACCGAAATTACCCGCAGCATCTCCAAACCGGTGAATGACCAGGAAATTCAGGTTGTTCTTCTTAACCATTTCGGTTGTTTGCGTTAAGATAAACCTTGAAGATTCAAAAATGATAACAGGTCCTTTTTGTTTATCACTGTTCATTGAATTGAATAATGAGTCGGTCGCAGTGGCTTTTTTTGTAGTGTCGGCTTTCTGTGCCATTAACCCGGTACTTATCGTAAGAAAGGCTAATATTATTAAATTCTTCATGTGTAAATTTTTTTTAAGGAATGTTTCTATAAGGGCTGTAAGTAGCCGAAACAGTTATTTTGATACTCTCTGCAATATGATAAAATAAAATTTGGGGTATATCTATATGATGATCAGCACATTTCACCATAAATTCTGATGCCATGGTTATAATGCCATTCTTCACTGTCAGGTTGCCTTGGATAGTTCTTTTTTGGGTTACTCCATGTACCGTAAGCTCGCCTGCTGCATTTACGGTGTAGGTGCCTTCTTTAGTAATATCTACTTGCTCCTGTATTTTCCCTTTAAAAATGGCCCTCGGATACTTATCGCTTTCCATATAATCCGAATTAAAATGCTGCTGCATAAATGCCTTCTCAAATTGAAATGTAGAGATCGGTACACTAAAATCTAATTCGCCCGTTGTGGCATTAAATACCGATACGCCTGCGGATGTCGTTGCCTTGATGTCTTCTATCAGAGCCTTGGAAAAAAGTGTTATCCTGGCATTTTTACAGGTATAGAGGTCCTGCCCAGTCTTGGTGATATTTAGCAAGCTTAGTAAAATAATGCAGATATATTTCATTTTTTTAACAAGCGTCTAACAATGGCTGAATAAAATAAATATCTGTGTGAGCGGCTAAAAACAGCTTTCGATTAAAAGCGTAACAATTGCAAATTGTGCCTGCCAGAGCACAAATTTGTACAATAGATTATCTCACTAATATAAACAATAGCTACTGTAAGTTACATCAAAATATTTGCAATGATATTGGTACTGTAGTTTTCTATTTTATTTTGATTTTTGTAAAGTTTGTTTTACATTTGGTAAATCAAACTTTACAAAATCATGAAAACACGCTTTTTATTCCCGCACCAATTAAGGCTGCCTGGCTGGATATTGGCTATACCTGGTTTTATTTTAGGTTACCTTGCTCTTTATCACAATTATAAAATTCCGGGCTTTGGCTTATCCATTTGGCCCAGTAGTCCGAATTTTCACGGCCCGCTTTACCAGGATCTGACCAAAACACTGGCTTTACTATTAATTATTACGGGTCTGTTTTTCATCGCATTTTCAAAAGAAAAAAAAGAGGATGAGCTTACGGTTCGCATGCGGCAAAATGCTTTGTATTGGGCAGTGCTGATCAGCTACATCATTTACTTTGCCTGGCTGATAGTTGCGATAATTATCGAATTGCTCAAATTGGATAAAGATCCATTAGGCGGCTTAGCGGATGTATTGGGTATGTCCATCTATAACTTATTTACCCCTTTGCTCATTTTCATAGCCAGGTATTATTATTTGCGGCACAGCAAAAATGGCGAATACCAGGTTGGCAGAATGTACTACCTGCCCGAAAGGCCTTACAAAATGATAGGTCAGCTAATTTCTGTCCCTTTATTGCTTATCATTATTTTCGCATTAATAGGTTCGTGGTTTTTTAAGGGCAATATAGAGTTAAAAGATTGGACAGGAATACTAATGCTGTTGTTACCGCTTAGTTTATTGATATGGGGATACAGCAAGCGCAGTGAAGAAGATGAATTTATTTCGACGTTACGCTTGGAGTCGATGCAGTTGGCCGTATATTTTAACTATGCCCTTTTACTACTGGCTAATTTCTTTTTTTATTTTTTAGATTTTATGCTGGTGATGTTCTTCAACCTGGGCACGATCGCATTATTCTTTGTACTGCGGTTCAATTACATATTATGGAAGCATTATAAAGAAGCTGCTAACGGGAAACTGGCGCTGTAATAATTAACCCTTTACTAAACTCACAAAATATGAAATCAAACTTTTTATTCCCATTCTGGTGCCGTTTCCTGGGTTGGGGACTTTTCTTAGTGCATATTCCCGTTGTAACGTTCAGAAATGACCTGGGATTTAATTTTCATGAAGAATCTTCCCCTCAGGGTCTTTTCAATAGTCATCATGTCTTCTTCCTATGCACCGCGCTGCTCATGACAGTGGGTTTGTTTTTAGTTGCTTTTTCGAAAGAAAAGATCGAAGACGAACAAATATGGCACCTTCGTCTCGAATCCCTGCGTTGGGCTATTTATGTTAACTATCTGATCCTTGTCATTAGCCTGGTATTTATAGACGATGTTCACCATATTATGGAACTCAACCTTTGGGTGCCGTTAATATTTTTCATCATTCGTTTCAGGTGGGTGATCTTTCGTCTTAACCGTTCACTAAGTCGGGAGGGGTAACTATGAAAAATAATATTCGCGTGGAGCGCGCTATAAAAAACATCACTCAGGCCGATCTTGCCGAACAAGTGAGCGTATCGCGTCAAACCATCAATACGATTGAGAGCAATAAATACGTACCTTCAACAGTACTGGCATTAAAAATTGCCAAAGTGTTCAACAAACCGCTCGAAGAAATCTTTATACTGGAAGAAGGAGACTAGTTGTTAGAATCAAGATACAAGAGTCAAGAACCAAGATTTGTAATTAATTTCAATTAATAGTCATGGATAAATTAATTAAATCCAATCCCGAAGAAATTCTCCAATCAGCCAAATCTATTCTTTTGGTCGACTGGCCGAATGCAGGTGTCCCGCGCGCTTTGATCAACGCGGGGTTTGTGGTATACAGTTATAGCCCGGATAAATACTCAGAAGCCCTATTAGTTGAAGAAAAGCCAACCGATCAGGATGGCATTGCACCAGGAGAGAATGAACATGGCTACTTAATATTTCGCAAACTAAAAGAGCGTCTGGAGACTGTCGACGTTGTAAATATTTATCGCCCCGAAAATGAACTGGCAGGCATTGTAGAAAAGCACATTTTACCTCTTAGTGCAAAAACATTGTGGCTGCATCCACCATGGACATCCGAATTGGCAAGAGGCCTGGCTGCGCAGCATTGTCTTGAATTTGTGCAGGGTGTAAATATTGCTGAAGTCGCCAATGAAATTAAATCTAAGAATCCCAAATCTTAATCCTATGGAAAACGAAAATGGCCCAACACTTGGCAACG
>DATHLW010000502.1:0-5168 GCA_035487675.1 Mucilaginibacter sp.
ATCGGGTATCCATACCTCACCATATTCGGGGTCACTTACCCATGTACCATACGGCTGTAGTTCGTCGTAAAATTCCTGGTCAGAAATATAGCCTCCCTGTGCCATACTTTTGCCGGGGTTAAACAGCGATAGTAATACCGCCAATAAACCAATCCCCCATATTTTATTTAAGCTTTTCATCTGATAGTTAGTATTTCAAATTAGCGAAGTTATCGCATTCTGTATTTACGACAACTTCATATTTTATAATATTTATATACATATTGATTGAATAAACTATAAAACGTTTAACACGGTAATTGTTTTAACAAAAATATAGCAGTTCTATTACTCACATCAGACCAATATTTTTTTTCAAATGTTTGATGTGGGGCATTAATTAATACTTTTGTTTCTCTGAATACATTCATACTATGAGTACAGTTAATATTCCACGTTTAGACCTTAACACCTATATTAACGGCACTGCCGAACAAAAAAAACGTTTCTCCGACGAAATCGGCAAGGCATTTAATGAAACCGGCTTTGTTACCATTACCAATCATGGCTTAAGCAAAGATCTGATTGATAAATTATATGAGCAGGTGATCAACCTGTTTAAATTACCGGAAGAAACCAAATTAAAATATGAAAAGGCTGAATTAGCCGGGCAGCGTGGGTATACGAGCAAAGGCAAAGAAACCGCAAAGGGTTTTAAAGTGCCCGATCTGAAAGAATTCTGGCAAATAGGCCAAACTGTAACCGACAATGACCCGGTTAAAGATGAATATCCCGAAAACGTAATAGTAACAGAGCTCGCTGAATTTAATCCGACCACGCGCGAGGTTTATCAAAAACTGGAAAATGCGGGTAAACACCTGCTTCGTGCAATTGCGGTTTACTTAGAACTTCCTGAAAATTACTTTGACGATAAAGTGCATAACGGCAACTCCATCCTGCGCACACTCCATTATTTTCCGATTGAAAATCTCGATGCGTTGCCGCCGGATGCAGTTAGAGCTGGCGCTCACGAGGATATCAACCTGATCACCTTATTAATTGGTGCCAGTCCCGATGGCCTCGAATTGCTTACCCGCGAAAATGAATGGTTCCCGGTTAAGGCTCATGGCGAAGATGTGGTAGTAAACGTAGGCGATATGTTACAGCGCCTTACTAATAATAAATTAAAATCAACCACCCACCGCGTGGTAAACCCACCACGTGAACAAATGAAAAATTCGCGCTATTCGGTGCCATTCTTTTTGCACCCGAAATCAGATATGGATCTGACTAGCCTCGAATCATGTATTGATGCCGGGCATCCAAAAAAATATAGTGATATGACTGCGGGGGAATACCTGGATGAGCGATTGAAAGAAATTGGGCTGAAGAAATAAGTTGGCAGTTAGTAGTTGGCAGTTGGCACAAGTTGTAGCCACTAAAATTACTGCAAACTGCTTACCGCCAACTGCAAACTGCCTACTTCTTCATCTCCTCTTTTATCGCCCTTAAAAACTCGTCGGCATGGCGGGAACCGATGATATAAACCAAACCGTCACGGTCGGTTAAATGGATAGCATCGTTGCCAGATGTGTAAAAGCGAATAGCGCCTTTTTGATGGAGGTTATATACCGGGTTATTCAGAAAATACCGGCTGTATTTCCCTTTTTCTACTTTAACAATGCTATTCAGGTCTATTTTAACCAGGCGGGTTGTCCATAAACCATCTATCAGCACACTTTTATTGTAAACGCGGGTACGGAAATGCAGCAGGAAACCCATGATAATGGATATGATAATAATACCAAATCCCACCACAGCCAAAACCTCCGACTTATTCTGCTCATCCGAGAAAAAATCAAAGGTATAAGCTGCGAAACAGAATATAGCCAGCACCAGCCGGATGGTTACAGGTATCCATTCGCGGCCAAGGTATTGCTTCTCAACAAAAACTGGTTTTTCTGCAGTCATAGTTTAAACAGCTCGAAGATAGTAACTTTTTTAGTTTTCGCACTCACTTTATACCTGTCATCGGGCCGGTAGCCGCCTATCCACACAATGTCGTCATTACCATTAACCAATAATGGGATCAGAGATTTTTCATGTAACGGCACTTTTTGGTGTACAAAAAAATCGCTGAGCTTTTGCCTTGTCTTCATCCCAAGCGGATGAAAATGATCACCTTCCTCCCAGTGCCGCAACATTAACGGATAGATCAACAGTTCAGTATCAATAGAAACCGACATCGGGTTGTCCTTAATGATTAGCGGAGAATCATCATGCAGAATGTCCAATTGATAATTATTGAATTTTACCTCATGCTGATCTTTACTGATCAAAACTGAGCTTGCTGATATTGTTTGCTTTTTTGACAGGATCAACCTATCACGATCCAGCACCAACATAAAACCGGGCGACTCAAATATTCTACCGGAATGTTTATCTAATGCAGAAATGATATCGTCAATGGTGCTTTCATTTAATCCATATTCCTGCAGCAAACCATAAAGCAACAGATTTTGTGGATGCAGCTTCTTTACCTCTTCAACCCGAAGATGTATTTCCTCCTTATGAAAAATGAATATGTCTTTTCTTAATTCAGCCAGCTTTTGTTCAAGTAGTACCTCCAGATCACGGAAATGCTTTAAGTTATTTTCAAACGTTTCCTCCAGTGCCGGGTTAAGCTCTTTAAGCCTGGGTATCACCTCCAGCCTGATCTTATTCCGGGCATATTTTGTCGAATTATTTGAGCTGTCTTCTGCATAAGCCAAATTATTTGCCTTTACAATATCCTGTATTTCATCACGTTTTAGAAACATTAAAGGACGAACTATCGACCCATTTTTAGGTAATATCCCGTGCAGACCTGCAATGCCTGTCCCCCGCGTAAGGTTTAGTAATATAGTTTCAATGGCATCATTTTGATGATGCGCCAGTGCAATTACATCATATCCTGATTGCTGTGATACCTGTGCAAACCATTGATACCTAAGTTCGCGGGCAGCCATTTGTATGGAGATCTTCTTTTCAGCAGCATATTTTTTGGTATCAAAGTTTATGGTATGATATTGCACGCCAAATTGATTTGCAAGATCCTGTACAAATTGCTGATCGGTTAAAGCGTCATCGCCTCTAAGCTGAAAATTGCAGTGCGCGATGCCGAAATTAAAGCCGGCAGCCTTTAAAAGATGAACCATGACAACCGAGTCCATACCACCACTTACAGCCGCCAATACGCTGCTGTCGCGATCAAACAGACTATTTTTTCCAATAAAATCAATGAAATTTTTAACCGGCAGCATCACCAAAATTATTAATTTAATAACCCCATCCAAAAAACTAATTTTGCGCCCGTGAGGAAATACTTGTTCACCTTATTATTATTGAGTTTGGTAACCACGGTAATGGCCCAGAAAAAATCGGTCATCACCCTGATAAGATCCAAAAGCATACAAGGCGTTAAGATCAACGGCGTGGATGTGTTGAAAGTGTACGGCGGTACTTTTCAACAAGACTATTCTACGCTGACATCAGATAGTGCCTACTTTCACCAGTCGCAAAACACTTTTGATGCTTTTGGGCATGTGATCATCAGCCAGGGCGATACATTAAATATCTATTCGGATAAACTGAATTATAATGGCAATACCAAAATAGCCATCCTGACCGACAATGTGCGCATGGTAGATAAGGATGCCACTTTGACTACTAATTATCTTACCTACAATACGGCGACTAAGTTCGGCACCTATACTAACGGCGGTAAGTTAGTGAACAAAGACAATACGCTGACGAGTAAGAACGGCTATTACTTTGCCAATTCGCGTGATTCCTATTTCCGTTATGATGTGGTGCTGCTGAGCCCGGATGCGATCACCAAAACGGATACGCTCCGTTATAATACCGGTACTAAGATCGCTTTCTTTTATGGCCCTACTCACATCTACGGCAAAAAGAAAGAGAACGAGAAAGAAAAGGAAAAAGCAAAGGATAACGATACGCTTTATACCGAAAACGGGTATTACAATACCGTAACTGAACAGGCATTTTTCGGCAAGAAAAACCTATACAGCCAGGGCGCCAAAACCCTGAAAGGCGACAGTATGTTTTATGACCGTAAAAAGGGTTACGGCCGGGTTGTAAAAAACATCACCTTTAATGATAATGAACAGAAGATGACCCTTAAGGGTGACCTGGGTAACTATTTCAAATCGGATGAGCGGACGGTGGTTACTGAAAATGCTTATGGTATTATCGTGACGGAGGAAAAGGATACCTCGAAAAAAGATTCCGTCCCGCCGAAGGCAGCTATCAAACCGGGAAATGGGAAGAAAACTGTTATAGATACAGCGAAAACCAAGTTATCACAGGCGATCAAAACTGTAACCAGCGCAGATAAATCAACGAAAGAAACCAAGCCCGATAATAAGGTAAAAACTCCGGCAAATACTGTTCCCTTAAAGGAAATACCTAAGGGAAAACAGGACACTATCCCTAATAAAAAGGGGAATAAAGCAGACTTAAAAAACAAACTTCCGGATAGCCTTTTATCTAAGAAAGATACGGCCAGGATCAAACACGATTCTGTTTACATAACTGCCGATACATTGGAAACGCGGATGATGACCTACAAGGACTATAAGGCCATGCAGGAGAAGATCCGACTGTCGCACATTATAGACACTACCAAAAAGGCGCCATCTATTGTTTATACCAAGCCGGTAAAATATATCGAACTATCCGCACCGAAGTGGGTGCAGGATACTACCTACCTTCATCCTGACCTGTTTGGCAGAATTAAACCTGGAGCGCCAATAAAGGACACCACTGTTAAAGTGGAATTTATGAGCAAGGGCGGCAAAGATAAAAAGGGCAAAAACGAAAAAGCAGCTAAGCCAAATGCCCCTCCACCGGTACCAGTTACACCGGGAAGCCTCAATAAGAACGCACCACCACCAGATAAGAAGCTAACAAAACAGGACAGTTTGAAACAGGCTAAAAAAGACAGCCTGAATAAAGTTAAAAAAGGGGCCGATTCGGTATACCTGCAACGAAAGATCGTATTAAGCGATACTTCGCGGATAAGGGTGCTGAGTGCTTTTCATCATGTAAAGTTGTTTAAGTCTGATTTGCAGGGTAAATCCGATTCTGCCTTTTATAGCACCAGCGACTCGGTGATCCGCTTGTAC
>DATHLW010000503.1:0-4892 GCA_035487675.1 Mucilaginibacter sp.
TTTTAAAAATAAAGGCATCCTGAGTGCCGCCGCCAAAACCCGGTTGAACTACGCCTGATGCTGGCACCCACGGAATGTTACCGGTAGTGGAACCCACAACATAAGTATCGCCGGTATGCTTATCAGTTCTTATGTTGTAACTAATCTGCCTGCCCACATCTCCGTAATAGGTTGAGTATTCTAAATTATCCGCCTGCGTCACATTACTGCCTCCACCCACCTGCCTCTCGCACTCAATCACCAGCGGTAACGAATGATTGTAAGTGCCGCCGCCAAGATTAATACCAATATCATAAGAGTCAATCCCGGTATAGGAAGCAGTCCAACCCAAAGCAACGCGGGTATTGTTGGTATCAATCTGGTAAACCTGTGGCATTAAGTATTCAAAGGTACTGAGAATTCCGTACACATCCAAATTATTGCTGTTAATGGCCAAACTCTGGTGGCCGTCAAAATGCAGTATCAGGTTGGTTGGGTCGCCGCCGGGATAGACAAGAAAATAAAATTTCATGCCTGCGCCGTTGTTGGCATATACCACATCAATACTCTTAAATACGTTTTTCTGCACTAATTTTTCAGCGCCCTTCACGTTCACTATCCCGTTAGGGCACTGAGCAAGGAAATAGTTAAGATAAGGGTTGTCGTGCACCGTCGCTTCCAACGGTTTGTTATTCATGTTAGCAACCGTTTCGTTTTGTATATAGCTCATATCAATCCGTTCCAGCGTATCAACGAATAAAGTGTTAGTGGCAGTATCAGAATCACACTTTGCAAAAACAAATGATACGGCAGAGGAATCGAAATAAATTTTTGGATTTTGATTTATAGTATAGTACCAAACATCCATGCGAACGGTTTGTGAAGTGTCAACGATTTGCCCGTAGTTCGGATAGAAAAGCATATTCCCGTTGCTTGCTTCCGTATCAGGCGGAACAACAAAATAAGCGACTGTATATTTTAACACCACATTGGTAAATCGGGCGCTGTCGCAATCATAAGAATAACCGGCAACATATATGTTGCCCGTAGCGTCGGCTTTAATGTCGAGCGCCTTGCTGTCGCCGGAGCAACCGCCGTAGAAATCTTTCATTAGCAAGTTACCAGCCGTATCATAAGCAAGCGTAAGAAATTGAAAGTTGCCGTCAGCAGTCATGCTTTCGCCTGTCAAAACAACATCTCCAAAAACGTCAAAACACATCTTTCCGGCGCTATCATTACGGCCAGCGCCATCAAAGAATTTTTGCCAGATAAGGTCGCCTTTGTAATTGTATTTCAGCAGCACAAAGTCGTTGTCGGTAGTGTGAGATTTTCCCTGCCCGCATACATACACATTGCTGTCGGCGTCAACCAACAAATCATGTCCGGCATCGTCATACCCCTGGTAATCGAAATCCTTGTTCCATTTTACCGTCCCCGTAGAGTCGTATTTTATCGTTTTTATATCATAACCCGTACCTGTATTGGCCACCATACCTGTCACATAGGTATAGCCGGCCGCGTCCGTCTTTACTGCCATGCCTCCGGCAATCGCAGCATCAGTGCTGCCGGAAGCCCTTGCAGTATGTATTTTGTTTCCGTTCGTGTCATAGAAAACCGTGGCATAATCCATTTTCGTGATAGAGGCCATGCTTCCGCCAGTCACACAAACTCCGTTGTTGTACGGCGTAAGCGCCAGCGCGGGGCTTCCATCATAAAGCAAATTATAGTCGTAGGTTTTTTCCCATATCCCCGCGCCGGTACTTCTGTTCAACTTCAGCGTGATATAATCCAGGCCCGTGGCATAATAAATAATTCCGCCGCCGCTTATATACACGTAGTGGCTGTCCGCCGCAATGGCTGCCGGAATTTCAAAACCATGAGTAGCCGTATTCTGCGACCATAGCAGCGTTCCGCCGCTGTTGTATTTCTGAGCCACATAATAGGAGTAATTAAAATTAGTTGTGCTGTCCATATAACCGCACACATAAATATTATCAGAGTCATCCACGGTAATCGCCGTGCTTTCATTATGATTCGTAGAACCGGAAGAATACGTTTGAAACCAGTTCAAAGCGCCGGAAGGAGCGAATTGAGCAACCAACAGTTCCGTGCCTAAAGGCCGGTCTATAATAGTTCCGGCAATGTCAACATTGGATTGGCTGTCATACGCTACACGCAGAATAGCCGGTGGTGTGGTGTCCATCTTTCCGAATTTAGAAACCCATTGCCGCTCAAAAGCGGGGGTTTGGTGTTGGGAATAAGCATAGCAGGCAATCAACAGAAAAAACAATAACGCCGTGGCGTCGCGAAGGCAGGTAAACTTTTTCATAACGAATTTTGGTTTTAGAATTTTTTTAAATACATTACAATAATTGAACTAATCTTAAATTAAATTCGGGGCAATAATAGTCATAATGCACAAAGGTGAAATAATTTTTTTTATATCCAAGCAACTTTTAAGAAAAATAATTCTCAACAGGCCAGAATGATTAAAAAAATATCAAACTTTGCGTCGGGGTTCCAATGCCTTTGCACCCAAGCAACCATATTTTCGGCAGTAGAAGAACCAACTTACCTCCCGTCAGTATTTTGTGAAGTTTTGGGCAGGCATAGTGAGCCATAGGCAAGTCAATAATCGCCTGCGGAAAGCCAGGTTTTGCGCAAGGTCATGCAGGACTCACACGGAGAATTATACGGTTCGGTCAGGGAAACATGCAATTCAGCCGGGCTATCTCTTGCTGAAGTTAAGGCAAGAGTGCCTTGATTCAAGGAAAGATACTGGTCACTTTTGGTAAGTTTATCGTAGCTTGCGGTAAAATTCTCTTCGCAAAAGGCAAGATTATTTTAGCTTTTGGTAAGGGTTGCTTTGCTTGAGGAAACGTTTCAATCGTTAGTGGAATTGAATCACGTAAAAGTTAATTCAGCATGTTCTGGAAACCCAAAATGATTGGATTTGCTTTTATTATCATTTGTTTATCAACTATTTAGATTTTTTTTTAAACAAAGGGTTACCTCCTTTAATTAGGGCTAAGATATGTTAAAAATGAGCGGTTTTGGTCAAAAATGACCTTTAAAATGAAGATTGAATGAGGAAAAAATATTAAAAAACGACTTCAATATCTCAAAATCGAAAACAAAACCAAATTAAAAAATAAACCTATTTTTGCCCGCTAAAGAATTCCTCATGGCTAAGAAAGAAATTAAACCTGTTCAGGATTTTGCATTCACAAAAGACAACTACCGATGGATGCTGATCGGCGTAGCGGTTCTGTTGCTCGGCTTTATCCTGATGAGCGGTGGCGGCAGCGATGATCCGAAGGTTTTTAATCCTGATATTTTCAGCTTCCGCAGGATTGTTCTTGCACCGATTGTGGTTATCGCCGGTTTCCTTATTGAGGTTTATGCGATCATGAAGAAGGTAAAAGAATAATATGCTGATGTGCTAATGTGCAAATTTAGCTGATTAAAATCTGTAATTGACTCTCATCTGCATATCGGCTAATCAGGGCATCAATGAATTTTCTTCAAGCAGTTATTCTCGCCATCATCGAAGGGCTTACTGAGTTCCTTCCCGTTTCTTCCACCGGCCATATAATCATCGGTTCCTCGCTGATGGGCATTGCTTCTCAGCCGTTCACTAAAGCGTTTACTGTAATCATTCAATTCGGTGCCATCTTATCCGTCGTTGTTTTGTATTGGAAACGGTTTTTAGGAAAGATTGATTTTAATTTTTACAAAAAACTTTTCATCGCCTTTATTCCAGCTATCATCTTCGGATTGCTTTTTAAAAAGCAAATCAATATTCTCTTAGAAAATGTAATCGTCGTTGCATGCACGCTTCTTATAGGCGGAATTATTTTTCTTCTGCTTGACAAATGGTTTCAGGAAGCGGAAGTGAGAGGTTCTTCTGAATTACCAAGCGACGGTTCGGCATTAAAGATCGGGCTGTTTCAGTGCATTGCAATGATTCCCGGGGTATCGCGTTCGGCGGCGACTATTATCGGTGGGCTTACTCAACGATTAAACAAAAAAGCCGCCGCCGAGTTTTCTTTTTTCCTTGCCGTGCCCACCATGTTTGCAGCCACTTGTAAGGATATTTACGATGTGTATAAAGAAGGCATCGGTTTTTCACATCATGAAATTCATCTTCTAATTGTCGGGAATATTATTGCATTTATTGTCGCTATCCTGGCAATTCGTTCATTCATAACTTATCTTACTAAGCATGGCTTTAAAGTTTTTGGTTACTACCGAATCGTCGTTGGACTGACGATTCTTATTCTTCATTGGGTTGGAGTGGAATTAAGCACGTTGTGACCCAAATGTTGTCAGAATTTTTTCTGCCAGCACTCTTGCCATTTTCTCATTACTTTCATGCGACCAACCGGCAATATGCGGAGTCAAGATCACTTTGTCAGAATGAATAAGATAGTTCCATGTTTCGTTTTCGCTCATCTCCTTCGCAGTGAGGCCGGGGGTGAGGCGTTCAAACGAACTATCCTCATATTCATTTACATCTAAACAAGCGCCTAAAACTTTTCCTGATTTTAAATTTTTCACTAAGTCATCAGTTTTCACGCACCGTCCTCTTGCAGTGTTGATTAGATAAATATTTTTTCTGAAACGATGTAGGTAGCTATCGTTCACGAGGAATTCCGTTTCAGCAGTCAGCGGAAGATGAATACTTAGAACATCGGCTTCAGAAAATATTTCCTCCATGTTTGATTCGTTCACACATTTATTACCGAAGCCAACTTTATATTTGTCATATGCAAAAATCTTAACTCCGAAACCACGCAACCGTTGCGCAAAAGTGCTTCCCATATTGCCGTAGCCGATAATGCCGACGGTTTTCCCCATAAACTCCGTTCCGCGGTTGCCTTCCCGAATCCATTGTCCCAGCCGTACCTCTT
>DATHLW010000504.1:0-3667 GCA_035487675.1 Mucilaginibacter sp.
TGACCTGTATAGCTCACGAACGGTTGGCACCCATATCCAGGGTAATAACCATAAAGCCTGCCCCCCTATACTACGAAAAAACCAATTAAAATGCAGCTCAAACTTTTTACCGGTCCCGGCCCTTGAACCCTGGAATACAAATGATGCCCAGTTGTTATTGTAGTTCCACCACAATACAGGGAAAGCGAAAATAATAGTGATCAGCACCGCTAAATATGGCCCGGGATGCCAAAGCCAATGCCTTTGGTTTTTATTTGTGCCAATAAACATAAATACCCCTGCAAAAATGAAAAGCACATGATATTTGCTTAACGTGGCCAGGCCGAGACATACCCCTGTCATTATCCATAAAAACCAGGTACGCCGGCTGCTTCTTATTGCATTCAGGTCTCTTCCCTCATGGCCAAACATTAACTGAACAATAAAATAGGCGCTGGCTAACCAGAAGAACATTAATGGCGCATCAGGCTGGAACCAGCAGGCAATAGCCACGGTAAATACAGCACTCATATTCATTACGACAACCGCCCAGAAACCTGCTTTTGCAGTAAATAATTTCTTCGTGATCAGAAATAAAAGCCAGCTTGTCCCTGCAAAAAGCAATACCGCCGGGAAACGCAATCCAAGATTGGATAATCCAAATATTTTGATGCTTAAGCCGCTCAGCCAAAAGAACAATGGAGGCTGGTCAAAATAGCTCCATTCCAGGTGGGTTGCCCCCCGGAAGTAATAAGCTTCGCCTATTCCAAGGCCTGTATAAGCAGCTATAAAAAGTCGTAAAATAAATGTGACCAGGATGAGTATAAGCGTATAAGAGGCCGCGTTACCTTCGGTAAGTTTCTTCATTTTAAGCACAGGGGTGTTTTCCTGATCTGCAAAGTGAACAATTCTTTAAAACAATCACGAATTATTTATGCACTTTTTAAAATGAAATTATGAAAAAGTAAGGACTCTGTCTTAACCAATTTTGGGCTGAATGGATGATTTTGATATTAAAAAGGCTGGCAGATATTTGTCCATTATTTTATATAAATGACTCATTGCAAGCAACTTAATATGAGGTATATTAAGTTTATATTTTCTTGTTTCTTTTGCCTGATCATTTAAATAACGTAATCTCACAAAAAGCTCGGCATCTGGATCAAGTTCAAATTTCTCAGCTTCATCCCTGGTCATTCTTCCGCCATGCGATTCAAGATGCGATTTTTCAGTATCTGATAGCCGGTCATAATATTCAGGATATTTGTAAGCTAGGTACCGGGTGGCCCTCAGATCACTTTCCACCATTGCAGCGAGTCTCTCTGAAAAGCCATGTTCTCGCAGGTAGTCTGTCCCTAATATTGACCCTGCGTTATGAAAAAATGCAGCTAAGATTACTTCATCCTCATATCCTTCTTCTTCAGCTAAGGCTGCCGCCTGTGAAACTTGTTCCAATTGTGAAATTTCTAATTCTGTTGCATGTCTCTTACCGTATTTTTCATACAGATTAAACATCTCATTCACAATACTTTCCGGTTTTAAAATAGAGATATTCATAATACAGGGCTTTATACAAATGAAACAACTTTACATTATCAAATTATTAAGATAACATGATGTATTCGTAATGGTTTCTTAATGTTGATAATTTATAAAAACAAAATGAAAAATATATGAAATACATAATAAAAACTTAACATTTATTTAATTGTTACCTAACTACCTTTGACAAACAATCGCAAGGATGAAAATACTATATGCTATACAGGGAACCGGCAACGGACATTTAAGCCGCTCGATGGATATAGTACCCCTGCTTAAACAAATGGCTGAGGTTGATGTATTGGTAAGCGGCACCCAGGGCGATCTTACACTTCCCTTTCCGGTTAAATATAAATTCAACGGTTTTGGCTTTATTTTCGGTAAATCCGGCGGCGTTGATCTCTGGAAATCATTTTACAAATCCCGTTTCCGCAATTTTTTAAAGGAGATCAACAAAGTTCCTGTAGAAGAATATGACCTGGTGATCAATGATTTTGAGCCTGTATCGGCTTGGGCGTGTTACCTAAAGGACAAACAATGTATAGGTTTAAGTCACCAGGCGGCAGTATTGGGAGAAAATGCACCCAAGCCCGATGAAACCGATATGGTAGGTAAACTGATATTGAAAAACTATGCCCCTGTAACAGTGCAATACGGTTTCCACTTTAAGGCTTTTGACGAAAATACTTTTACACCTGTTATACGCAAGCAGGTTCGTGATCAAAAGATTGGTTTCAAAGGGCATTATACAGTCTATCTGCCAGCTTATGATGATAGCAGGCTGATAAAAAGATTATCAGAATTTAAGGATGTGGAATGGGATGTATTCTCAAAGCATAACAAAAAAGTGCTGAAGCATAAAAATGTAGCGATACAGCCGATTGATAATGAAAAGTTTATCAAAAGTATGGCACAATCAGCAGGGGTACTTTGTGGGGCTGGTTTTGAGACCCCGGCAGAGGCTTTGTACATGAAGAAAAAGATACTGGTGATCCCTATGAAAAGCCAGTATGAACAACATCTGAATGCAGCTGCGTTGAAATCAATGGACGTACCGGTGATCAAAAGCTTAAAACCTAAGCACGATGAAACCATACTGAACTGGATTGAAAATGGCAAAGTAGTTGATGTTGATTACCCGGACAATACCCGCGAGATATTGGAACATATCCTTGAAAGGCACTCCTACTCTGCTCTTTCATTAATGAAAGCTTAATTGTGTACATTTGGCCCTCTAACCCAATAATATCATGGCACAAAAAGTAATCACGGTAAACATTAATGTTTACGAGCAAACCGTAACCAACCGCCATTCAGTATACGAAATAAAGGATGTAAACAAATTCCTTGATGAAGGCTGGACCATTAAACAATGTATACAAGGCACTACAACTGCCACCAACTGGACCAATCTTACTTTTATCCTGGAGAAATTGTAGCTGCAGGCCTTCACCGACACAAGGCTAACAGGATTACTTGGATTTTTATTTTTTACAATAAATGGCTCCCTTTACCGATATTTGGTTGACTAATGAGCCAATTTACCCCAACAGATACCCGCATTTACAATCTGATATCAGAGTTTAAGATCGATGATGACATTGCATCTGTCCGTCCGTTTGGGAGCGGTCATATTAATGACACCTACCGTATTGTTAACAGCGATCCTGTCGGCGTCGATTACCTGTTACAACGTATCAATCACCACGTATTTAAAGATGTGCCTGCGTTAATGCAAAATCTGTTGTATGTTACCAGGCATCTGAAGCAAAAGTTATCGCAAATACATGGTTCTGATCTCGAAAAAGAGGTGATAACCATTGTAGAAACACACGATGGTCAACCTTATTTTAAAGACAGCGAAGGTAATTACTGGCGTGTGTTCCACTTCCTGAAGAATACCCGCAGCTACGACCAGGTGACAACTGAACAACAAGCTTATGAAGGCGGTAAAGCATTTGGTCGTTTCCAGGCTTTGCTTGCGGATCTGGATACAAGCTTAATAAAAGATACTATTCCCGATTTCCATAATATTGAATGGCGTTTAGTCAAACTGGAACAAGCTGTCGTATTGGATAAGGTTGGCAAGTTGAGCGAAGTATCACCAGAAGTTGAATTTATCAGGCAACGTACCGGTGAAATGAGC
>DATHLW010000505.1:0-6401 GCA_035487675.1 Mucilaginibacter sp.
AAATATAATTAATGAATAGTATAAAACATTCGTTTTTATCATTTTATTTAAATAAAAAAGCCCCTTATAGGCGACCTGAAAGTATAAATAAGTTTTTCGATTAATGGATAGGATTTAAAAATACCGTGAAAACACGGGGCAGTGCCTCAGTTTGAAATATTAATTTAAAAGAGTAAATATTCTTATCAAAACAACCAACCAAAGTGTTAAGTAAGTATACCCTAATAATTTTCCAAACTTATATTGAGTACCAAATTTAAGAATAATGAAGCTAACAATAGGTACTAACACAATTAATGCCATACCCGATACCCTAACGAGAACTTGATATTTATTTGGAAAAAATAAATCAAAATTAGAAATCCAAGATACTACTATTAATAGCGCATAAATAGAGAAGATTATGCCAAAAACATTTAGTGCAATAAAATAAGGTGATTTCATTTTTGAATTAAAAAGCCATTGGTCGGTGACTTGAATGTATAAATAAGTTTTCCGATTAATAGACAGGATTTAAAAATACTGTAAAAACACGGGTGTGGTCAATCTGAATTTATTTTATTTTTCCTATTAAGTACAGCAAAAGCAATTAACCAAAATAATAAGAAGATAATTGATTGAATCAACAATACTGCATGAACGGCGTTTTTATCCGAATATATTACTGCAAAACTAATACCGGTCACAGGTAGAGTCACAAACAATATAAGTGTCATTAAGCCATTTATAATGTCCCCCGGGTTATCCATACCTGAACACATAAGTAAAAGTGTTACTGTTCCCGACCCCACATAAGTCAGAGTTATAAAAAAGGATTTTTTTAACGCCTTTATTGTTATTGCGTTCATATTCACTGTGTCTCAGTTTGAGTTTTTGTCCGATTTAAAAAACAAAGAATAAAACCAATACCCAACATTTAGCACTACCCAATTGATACCGCTAAACATAAAACCCAGGAACGGAATAAATAATATAGGGATAATGAAACCAACCCATCCAGTTCTTGGACTATCATTAAAATTTACTGATACAACGTTAAATAATGCCAGAAAACTTTCTAAAATTGAAAATGGAATAATAAAAAATGTTGTTGCGAAAAACATCTTTTTAAACGGGAAATTTTGCATATGAATAGGTTTAAGTAAATACAAAGCCACTTATAGAGTGGTTTAAAGTTAGTATTATTTTTTAAATGAATCCCCAATAACCTTACAACTTTCCGACCTCCCGATAGCTATCGGGACAACCTTCCAACGTAAAACATGAACCAACTCCAACTATATATCAACGATCAGCTCGTCGACCTGAACAACGACAGCCCCATCGCTCTCACCTTCCAGATCAACAACCTGGCCGAGGTACAAAACCAGCAGGGCAATACCAGCAACCAGTTCAAATTGCCCCTTACCCAACGGAACCGGCAGATATTAGGATTCCCGGATGATATTGCATTTACCACAAATGCTCCATATCAGCAATATCCTGCAAAGCTGATACAGGATGGCCTCGAGATCATTCCCTATGGCATAGCCGAGCTCAATAATATTGAACAGAACAACGCTAACATTACCGTACTATCCGGCAACGTGGATTTCTTTGATGCAATTGATGGCAAGCTCTACGATATGGGCGATAGCACCAGCCAATGGACAAAATACGGGCAAAACCTGGTATGGAAATCTTATGACCACACCTGGAACCTCAACAATGCAGCTACTTCTCAAAACAAGACTAATGGATGGATATACCCGGTAATTGATTACGGTTTTATAGATGGGCAAGACTTTACCCCGCCTATTGATGTACATTATCTTAGGCCCGGCTTTTTCATCAAAAGCGCTATTGATCTGCTGTTACAATCTGCCGGGTATAAAGGCAAAGGGTCTTTATTTTCTGATCCGATGTACCCGTTGTTAATAGCTCAGTTCAGCAATGGGTCATGGGAGCACGGCACCGATTATCAGAACCAGCCGGATAAACGTAGTTGTACAGTGGCAATAAGCACCAACACACTTCTTAATCACCCTAATAACAACTTACCCAACGGAACACTGGTATGGAACACAATCACATCAGACCCATCCAGTCAATTTGTTGGTTCAACTAAGTTTGTTTCTGCGCAAACCAACAGTATCCTGGTCACTGTTACTTTCCCCCATGTGCGTATGACAGGAAAAATAACAGGTAAACATCCCACGCATCTTCAAATGAATGCTATTGCGCATACATTAGTCGGGGATGCCACGCTTGGTTCCGTAGATTTTACCTGGGATATGGGCGCATGGCAACGAACAAGCGGCGACGGCGGAGGTATTAAGGGCTATGTTGATATCTACAACACCGTAATTTCATTTGAGACGACACTTGTGGCCGGGGAAAGTATTGATTTAAATTATACATGGCTGGGTGATAATCCTTCATCATTTATTATTTACCAGGGCGCTACTTTTACCATCCAGTCACAAAATCAGAAAGTTCAATTTGGCCAGACCATACAATGCGAGCGCATTTTCCCGGACATCAGTCAAAAAGATTTGCTCAAGGATACATTGCAGCGCTTTGGCATCATTTGTCAAACAGATAATGCAACCCGCACGGTTAGTTTCAATTCTCTGCGCGATATTGTCAATAACATACCGCTTGCCAAAGATTGGAGCAGCAAATGTCTGGACCAGGGCAAACAGATTTCTTATAAGCTGGGCAACTACGCACAGGTGAATTATATGCAATATAAAGAAGACGATGCTATCCTTCCCAAAGATTTTGCCAATTCCCAGATCAACTTCAGTGATACAACCCTACCTGCAACAACCGATCTGTTTCAAAGCCAGTTCGGCCCGACCCTTAACCGACCCTACATTACAGGCAATATCGCGCAGATCAGAATGATCGACAATACATCAGATAGTATGGATTTCAGCATAGGCGTATCACCACGTATTTTGATCGACCAGAAAACAAGCCTGCCATCTGGCAAAACAGTCACCTTTACCGATGGGGCCAACAATGTAGTAGTAAATGATGTGATATCAACCCCCTATTTCTACAAACCCGAAGGCGATTATAACCTTTGCTTTTGCGATATGCCGGGAACAGCTAATAACACACTGCCCGGCCTGAAAACCAAATATTATCCCGAACTGCAAAAGGTGTTAACTCAAACCAAAAAAGTAGTGAGATATTTTCTGTTAACTCCACGTGATATTTTAGAACTTGACCTTTTGATCCCGGTTTATTTACAACAGGATAATACTTACTATTACATCAACAAAATAGACAGCTGGCGCAAAGGGCAGCCATGTAAAGTGGAGTTGGTGAAATTGGGCTAAGCATAATATCAAAGCATATCAAACTCAAAGTCAAATAATTAAGTAAAATAAGTAATCTATGACAAAAAATATTTAAAAATATATTTGTTATTAATACTTTCAACAATTATATTTACTAAAATTTTTAGCAAAAACTTAAACCTTTTTCACAATGAAAAAAACACTACTGATTGCACTATTATTGATCCCTTTTTTTGGATTTTCTCAGACAACAAAACCCATTGACGGCGCGTTAGGAATAAAATTTGGCAGTAGTAAAGCTGTTGTTATAGCTGCTCTTAAAGCCCGCGGCGGAAAATTAAGCATGAGTAACGCTCACGCGGTAGCTTTCGACGATATTAGCCTTGGACATAAGAAAGCAGATCTGCTTATTGTCAAATTTCTTGATGATAAATTATTGGAAATTGATTTTACGTTTAAGCCACAGGATGATCATCATGTAATTGAATATTATAATAATTTGATTGCTGATATAAACAACATCTATGGCAAGGGTGAATCCACAAAAAAATACGCGCCAACTTACAGTGAAAGTGACGAGAATCAGCTTAATGATTTACTTGTAGGCGCTGTTGAATATACTACTCTTTGGCAAGCAGCAAATAACAATTCAATCCAGGCAGCAATTGAAAAAGGCACAAATTCTGATCTGAATGTCACGCTTTCTTATCAGGATTATGTTCTTATAAATAAAGCAATTGAAAAACAAAAGAGCAAAGATAAAAGTGATTATTAACACTTAGCAAAACCCATTATTCCATAAGCCCATAAGGGCTTATTTTTTCAAACAAAATATGCCATTTGGCATAAATTACATAAACTAAACAAATACCAATGGCAGACGACATCAGCAAAAAAATCATCATCGAGGTAGAGGCCCAAACCGGCAAACTACAGCAAAATATAAGCAGCCTCAACCAGGTCATTAACGAATTACAAGCTAATCAGCAGAAACTGATCGCATCCGGAAACGAAGGCTCGGCGGCTTTTGAAAAAACAGCAACTGCGATTGACAAATATCAAAAACAATTAGACACAGCAAATAAGCAGCTAAAGTCGTTCAACTCGGGCATTAACTCTTCTTCATCGTCGCTAAAGAAAAGCCAGACGATGATTGAAGCATTGGCCAAAGCGAACGATAAATTATCAAAATCTATTGCTGGCAGTTCCGCCAAACTAAAAGAGCTCGATAAAAGCACCAATTCCCTCGCTTCATCTGCGCAAAGCCATCAGGCAAAAACACAGCAAAGTAAGGCTGCTATTGACGCTCATAGTAAAAGCCTGTCAAACAGTACTAAGCAGGCAAAGCAGCTTAAAAAAGGTATCAGCGATCTCAACACTGGCCTAAAACAGCAGCAATCTCATGCCAAACAGAGCAAAACCGCATTTGATGCTCATAAAACAACGATGGACCACCTCAAAAAGTCCTTTGATGAGATAAAGGGTGTTTCAGGCATTTTCGGCCCAAGCTTGCAGGATGCCGCTAAAGGATTCAACGTAATGAAAACGGGGCTCGACCTGGTTCATGGCGGTCTCGACGGTGTAGGTGAAGCCATAAAAACAGATGGTTTCGGATTTCTGCTGGATATCATTCAAAAAATATATGATTATTTTATCCATACATCCACAGGTAGCAAAATACTCAAGGGCGCAATATCAGCTATAGGTGTTATCGTAAATAAGGTAACAAGCTTTTTCCATTCGTTTATGAATGGCATCATCAATGCCTTTTCACACCCCATTGATACATTGAAGTCGCTGGGACGAATGATAGAACAAAACCTTATCAATCGTTTTAAAGCTTTCGGCGTCATACTTGACGGTATCATCCACCTCGATTTCAAAAAAATGGCAAATGGCGCCATTCAAGCGTTTACCGGCGTTACCGACGCGACCGACAAAATAGGCACAGCGTTTACCACCGTAAAGAATGGAATAAAAGAAACGGTCGGAGAAATGGTAGGTGCTTACGAAAAAGGCTATGATGAAGCAGGAAAACAGGTGGATGCGTTTGAGAAAAAAACAAAGGACTCGCTTGACCGGCAAAAGAGGATGCAGGATGACTAGCAAAATCATATTGCGGGGTACGGTCAAAACAATTCTTCCCCACAACGCAGCGAACCTCTTGCAGCTATGTCAGCAGGCATTGGTCCTGCAAGCTCCAACGGTCTTCAAACTTCTCAGTTACCAGTAACCTCCGTCACCTTAGTTAAGGATGCGGTAAAAAAGGAAGTTGAGATAAAGAAAACAGGATTACAGCAAGTAGAGGAGTATGCCAAAAAATCAGCAGGTAAAATTTCCACCGATGCGCTTAACATCCTTGCAAATAGCATCAAACAGCAAAGCGAAGCAAAAATTGCCGCGCTTGAAAAAGATAAAGCTGCTGAACTAAGTAACAGGAACCTGACCTCGGCACAAAAGCAAGCAATTGAACAAAAATACAAACAGAAAGAACAGGCGGTCAAGGTAAAGGCATTTAAGGAGCAACAGGAAATTTCCATTGGGCAGGCTATTATTAATGGTGCTATTGCAATTACTAAATCAGAAGCCGATCTGGGCCCCATTGCCGGTACAATTGCCATAGCCGGGATTGTTGCCAATACCGCAGCACAAATAGCTACTATTTCAAAACAAAAACCACCTGCGATGGCCAAAGGCGGATATTTCAAATCAGACGGGAAAGGTGCAGTGCTCTCGGGCTACAACCGCTCAGATGACACCAATGCCTATTTGAGATCTGGTGAAGCCGTTGTGGTATCCGAAGCCATGCGCGACCCATGGGCACGTAACCTGGTAAGCGCCATCAATGTAGCCTATGGGGGCCGCGATTTTTCAGTACCTAATTTATCAAGGGGTTATGCCGTAGGTGGTATATTCACCGATGGTGGTAATGCCAACCGCTATTACAACCAACCCGTAACCGATCAAAAAAACCTCGCCAACACCGTAGCCTACCAGATGGTCAATAACTTTCCACCGGTTTATGTGGATGTGAAGGATATTAATAACCAGCAGAATATATTGGCGCAAACTATTAACAGAGTGAATTTGTAAGGTGAAAGGTAAAAGGCT
>DATHLW010000506.1:0-4862 GCA_035487675.1 Mucilaginibacter sp.
AAAAGGTATACGAATACGGCATCGAAAAAATAGGCGACCTGCAACGGGTTGACATCCGCTTTTTGCAGACGGTATTTGGCAAAAACGGCCTGTGGATGTACAACAAGGCGAGGGGGTTGGATTCGTCGGAGATAGTACCGCATTCAGAACGTAAATCGATATCGACAGAATGTACATTCAATAACAATATATCGGACGGACGGACACTGGAGTCCACCCTGGTATCGATGACGGAAGAACTATCATCCAAATTAAGGCGCGAGAATAAACTGGCATCATGCCTGGCCATCAAGATACGCTATGCCAACTTCGAGACGCATACCCAGCAGGAAAAGATAGCACTTACTGCAGCAGAGCACATACTGATACCGGGCATTAAAAACCTATTGAAAAAAGCCTGGAACAGTCACCGCCCTGTGCGGCTGATAGGCGTTAAGCTGAGCCAGCTTTGCACCGGCAGTTACCAGATCAACCTGTTTGAGGATAACGAGGAGCAGATCAGTCTATACCAGGCTATGGACAAGATCAACTTTAAATTCGGCGATAAAACGGTGTGTCGTGCTGCGGGCATGGAGATAGGGACGAGGGGCTTTAACCCGTTTATGCGGGGGTAGAATGGCCTTTTTGTCATTGCGAGGAGTGTGCGACGAAGCAATCGCGAACTGTGCATCTTCGCCCTGTATAGAATGCGATTGCCACGCTATCGCTCGCAATGACACAAAATTTAAAGCTCCTTCTTCATTAAAATATCGGTCTGCTCATCATTACCAACCCAAAATTTGTGGCTGCCAAATGGTTTAAACCCGGCACGCTCATAAAAGCGTTGCGCAGCAAGATTATGCTCCCATACACCCAGCCAGATGTATTGCAGCTTTTCGTTTTTGGCTTTATTAATGGCGAAATCCAGCAGCTGGTTACCTATCTTTTTACCCTGCTGACTGGCCAATACATAGATACGCTCTATCTCCACAGCGCCTTCATCCTGGAACTCGGTTTGTGCCGATGAATAGTTGAGCTTGATATAGCCAACCTTTTCACCATCTATCAAAGCATAGTAGAATACGGAATGTGGGTTTTCTATCTCACTTAACAACTTCGCATGAGTAAAAGCTACAGCAGTGTAAGCTTCAAAATCATCCTTATTATTTACATGCTCAAAGGCATCATAAAAGGTTTTACGTGAAAGTACTAAGAGTTCCGCAGTATCGGACGGACGGACAAGCTGGATGGTAATTGGTATCAACATAAGGGAATAATATGCGAATAAGTCTTTGCCAAAAGTAATATTTTGCCCAGACTCCTGTCATATTAAGAATATGTTAAATTGTCATTTTAGTTAAAAAAAATATACCGATAGAGGCAAATTTTACGTTGTTAATATAATTGGTCCTCCTTGCTTTATCTCAATTTCTGAGTTTTTAAATTTTTTACACAATTTAATCTCGCACTTATGGACACTTTATTAATGGACACAGAGGTTACCATCTTCCCGGTGGAAACCGATCCAGCAATCTCAAGGGAAATCAAGGCGTTTCTGAAAGTTTTAAACGGAGCCGGCGGGCGACCATTAGAGTCGTTACCTCCATTAGAGGCACGAAAAGTATTGGTGGACGCCCAAAAATCGGTTCAGGTGGATTACTCGGGCATTGTTGAATCAGAAAAAACAATCACAGCCGATGGTTACACGATCAAGCTAAATATTGTAAAACCACACGGAGCTACGGGAATTTTACCTGCTTTCATATTTATACACGGCGGGGGCTGGGTATTGGGCGATTATCCTACGCACAAACGTATGGTGCGCGACCTGGTAGTTTTATCGGGCACAGCAGGTGTATTTGTAAACTACACTCCAACACCAGATGCCAAATACCCCAGGGCCATCAATGAAATTTACGCAGCCACCAAATGGGTTGCTGAACATGGCAACGAAATAGGGGTGAACGGTAAATCGCTGGCTGTTGTAGGCAACAGCGTAGGCGGAAATATGACCGCTGTAACCTGTATCAAAGCCAAAGAAAACGGCGGCCCGCATATTAAACTACAGATATTGATGTGGCCCGTTACCAATGCGGAACCTAATACAGAGTCGTACAAAAAATATGGTAAGGACCGCTTTTTGACGGCTTCGTTAATGGGCTGGATGTTTGATCTGTACACTAAAGATCCTGAAGAACGCAAACAAATACACCTGTCGCCTTTGAGGGCTTCACTCGAACAGTTAAGGGGTTTACCTCCTGCATTGATCCAGGTTGCTGAAGCCGATATTTTACGGGATGAAGGAGAAGCTTACGGACGAAAACTGGATGAGGCCGGGGTAGAAGTAGCTACCGTACGTTATGATGGCACTATTCATGATTTTGGTTTATTGAATCCGTTGGCCAATACGCCGCAAACCAAAGCATTGTTTATGCATGCCGCTGCTGAACTTAGAAAGTATCTGAAATAAAATAGATTAATAAATAACCACCACGTCATTGCGATCCGCCATAGGCGGAGAAGCAATCTCTACTTAGGCAGGTCGGCCATGTAAGTTTTAGACCTTGTAATTCGCCCTGTACAGTATAGAGATTGCTTCGTTCCTCGCAATGACGTTTTATTTAAAAAACTATTCAAACTGCCCCTGCAACCTCTCCAGTCGATCGATGATCAGGTTCAGTTTTTCTTCCTGGCTCTTGAATATGCGCTTTTTGTAGTAGAAGGTCAGGAAAAATATCCAGATAATGGTAAAGCTGTAAAAGCCTATTTTGTAATATATCGATGCGTTACCCATTATCTCAACCAGGTAGAGTGACAATCCCAGGCTGATCAGCATTACATACAGGTAATAGAACCAACCGGCAATTTTAGCCTGGTTTTTCTGGTATTCTTTCAGGTCTTGCAGGTAGTCGGTTGGGTTTTGAGTGGCGTCGTGCTTGCTCAGTATGCGGTAGTTGCGGATGATCCTTGCTGCATAGGCCATCATGGTGATGAGCATTATGAACAGGCCCACGTAGGTTAACCACTGGAAAACAAAGAAGAACGTAATAATAAAGGTGAGGGCTACCATAACCACCATCGCCACAATACCCCAATACAATTGACTGGTGATACTGCGCACACCTTTTTTTACCTGCTTCAGCGCCTCATCCACTGAAAGCTGGTCCTGCTTTGGCTGTCCCTGCCAAACGGACATCAAATGATCAAAGTCTTTCATAGTGGTTATACAATTCGGTTAATTTTTGTTTAATACGATGTATTTTCACCCTCAGGTTGCCCTCTGATATACCCGATATATCGGCAATTTCAGGGTACGGCACTTCATCTAACACCATAGTAATGATAATTCTTTCTGATTCTTCCAACTTCGATATACACTTATACAGCAGCGCTACCTGCTCATTCTTCTCTGAGTATTCCTCTCCCTTATTTTCAGCTATCTGTGGGGTCAGTTCATCCTTCGCCTGTCGCTTTTCAGACCTCAGGTAGGTTAAACAGGTGTTTACGGCAATACGATAGATCCAGGTTGATATTTGAGCCTGGTTACGGAACTTCTCCAGGTTTTGCCAAACTTTTAAAAAAGTCTCCTGCATCAGGTCATTCGCGGCATCATCATCGCCGGTATAACCATAGCACAAATGGTATATTTTCTTTGAATTAGCTTCAAATATTTGCTTGAAGACTGCTTCTCTGGTATCCAATTCAGTTAACTTTTTTTGTTTTAGATAGGGGTTAGTGGGATTTGTTACAATAAGTAATCATTCCTGTTCAGCCATGTTAATTTACCTTCAGCTTCAGCAACCATGTTATTAAAATCCTGGCTGTAATCAAACTGCAGATCCTCGTGCAATTTAGTTATCAATTTACTTATTTTTTCTAATTGACGGGTTAAAATCAATCTCAGGGGTTTATAGGATGATGATGCACGCCTGTCGACATACTGAATATAATTACGGCAAAAGTTGATCAGTAGCTCAATCTCCGCTTCTGTAGATGACATGAACTTGATATACTTATTCAATATCCTGAGTACTTTACGCAGGCTTTTGGCTAATTGGTAGTTGTTATAAGGCAACTGGCTAAACATTAAACCGCTTTCAGCCATTAGGTTGTCAATAAATGTGCGTTCATTGTCTGCATCAAACAGCAGGTATCCAGTTAGCTCCTTATTCTCTTTTTTATGTCGAACCAGGCGAAGACAAAGCTCTGTCAGCTGGGTATTATCCAGGTGTTGCAATTCTTTTTTGATCTCGGCTACACCATAGGCGGGTATGCTCATTTTGCTAACTTAGTTATTTTAGTAAATAGTTGTAGTTTCGCACTTTGATTTTTATGCAGAAAAAAAGCAGGCTTACCCTTTACATTATCGTCGCACTCATACTCGGCGTATTCACCGGTTACATTTACAATATCAAAGTTATTGATGGCCTGAATAAAAAGATCAGCGTTGCCGATGCGAATATAAAAACAATAGATAAACACGTAGCAACATTAAAGGATACTACTGTAGCAGAATACAAACAACTCAAAACGGAAAGGGCAAGTCTGGCGCAGTTACGGACGGACAAAAACACTGAACGTGATAATAAACTGGAAGGTTTTACCATTTTGAGTGATATATTTTTAAGGCTGATAAAGATGATCGTAGGGCCTTTGGTGTTTACTACGCTGGTAGTAGGTGTTGCGAAGGTAGGCGATATCAAAGCGGTGGGACGGATAGGGGGAAAGACCTTATTATTATTCATTAGTGCCACTTTTGTATCGCTATTAATTGGTATGCTGATGGTTAATCTTTTTGAACCGGGAGGTTCCATTCACCTATCATTGCCAGAAGGACATTTAGCCGCGGATGTGAAGAAGTCAGCCATATCATTTAAAGATTT
>DATHLW010000507.1:0-4026 GCA_035487675.1 Mucilaginibacter sp.
GCTATATTGAATTCGGTAAAGGTGAGGTAGCGCGTGTTGATGTTGACTTTTTCTCGGGCCCCAAACCCTTTGGCATTCATCATGACGCGTCTGAAGCCCTGGTAATTGATAAGCAACATTTCGGCTCGAGCAGAAAAGCCCGTTGGTTTGGATTATAGCAAAGCAACCCTAATGATTATTTCACCAATTAAACCTAAAAAATGACAACTTACTTAATAGAAATTCCCCATTCAGAAGATACCGTTGAATGCCAGCACGTGATCAAATTGTTTGTGGAATCTGGCTCACATTTACTTTCACATGCCTGGTGGGGCTGCAAATCCGGCGTTCACAAATCATTTTTTATCAGCGAGTTTGACAGCAAAGAGGAAGCGCTGCAAAGTGTTCCCCCGTTTTTACGGCGCCATGCAAATATTATTGAGTTGATAACCTTCAGCAAAAGCGACATTCAGCAGTTTGCTGAAGCTAATAAACAGCGGGGATTGGTTGAATAGAATTAATAACCCCTTAAATGAAGGGGTTTTGAGTTATTCTTTTTTGATACCAGTTGCGGTATTTGTAAAACAAGAAAACCAGCAATCACCATTTTTTTGCAGGCCTTCTTTAAAATACCTTGCCTAAGTAATTAATAAGTTGTAAGTGTGAACGTTACCCTAAACCTGGTTGTTATGAAGCCAGCAAACGCAAAACCAGGTCGCTGCAGGCGGGCCGCACCAAACGAATTTAAAAAGCGTTAAAGGCACAGCACCCCTCTATGAGGATGTATTATCCCGACAGCGATCTGGTTTATTTTAATTGGCAATCGCCTTATATAAATGCAGCCTTGTTTTTAATGATATAATCCACCATCGTCAGCGGCTTTTGACCGGTAAGCTCTTCTACAAGGTTGTTCATCCCTGCTGCGCGTCCCTCCTTCAAATCCTGTCCAAGAGCAGTCACATGCTGAATGAAATAAGGGTGTCCGGCTGTGAATTTTTTAAGAATGCCAATAAAGGTTTCTGTATCAATGGGTACGTAGGTAACTTTCCTGCCCAAAACGTCTGTGAACATTTCGGCTATCTCGATCATATTCAAAATTTTAGGACCGAATAAATCATAGCTTTTCCCCGCATGCGGTTTCGGATCGGCAAGAACTGCGGCGACCACACGGCCGATATCTTCTGTCGCGATAGGTGCGAATTTGGCATCACCGAAAGGAAGGTAAAACTTGCTATCCGCTTTGATCGCCCTGGCCTGGTATATGAACCACTCGGGAAAAAGCGTTGGACGTAATTGAGTGACTGGGACGGCTGAACGATCAAATACACGCTCTGCGATCCAATGGTTCTGTGCGCCATGGCTTTTTACATGACGATGGGCACCGAATTGGGAAAGGTTAACGATATGGCCAACGCCATTTTCTAATGCTGCCTGCGCAAAATATGCGGTGGCTTCTATGATACCGGGGCTCTTGATGGGGTGGACAAAAAAGGCGCTTTTGATGTCCTTCATAGCCGTGCTAACAGAATCCAGGTCCGAAAGGTCGCCTTCCATAATTTCGACACCCATAGCTTTCAGGGCATCGGAACGCTCATCTATCTTATGCACAAGGGCCCTTACCGGAATGTTTAATTCAAGGAGTCTTTTGATGGCATGACCGCCGGTATTACCGGTGCCGCCGGTTACTAAAACTTTGTTGTTCATGATTTTTATTTAATTATTGCTGTTTATGTATTGTATTTATCTTTTAATGGTCCGAAGACGGAATAGCAATCGGCTTTTTCGAATGTCGTTTTGCAACGAATACCAGCAACGGAAGCACTGCTGCGAAGAATGATCCGATCAAGAAATAACCATCCAGGTAGCTTGAAAACGCTGATTGCTTCACCACTACCTTTTCAATCAGCTGCATAGCCTGTTTTTTTGCATCAAGGATGCTGAAACCTTTTTGCTGAAACATTGCCGTATATTTTTGCATCCGGTCAATAAGTAACGGGTTATCGTTTCTGATATGCGTGATCAGATCCACCCGGTGGGAAGCTATACGCCGTGCTACGTACGTATTGAGCACAGATATGCCGAATGATCCGCCAAGTTGCCGCATCATGTTATTTAATGCCAAACCTTGAGGCATATCCTTCGGCTCTAATGAAGACACCGCTAACGCGCCAAGCGGAACGGTCAGTAAAGCCATGCCGATTGAGCGGAAAATCATATTAAGCGAAATGGAAGCGCCGGGGCTATCTAAATTTATCCTGGACATCGACCAGTTAAAATAGATAAAGCATAAAAACCCGAGCAGCACGATCACTACAGGTGAAACACCTTTCTGCAATAGTTTTCCTGTAACAATAAGCGTAATGATCGCAACGAACGAACCTGGCAGTAATAAAATTCCGGATTGAGACGGTGAGAAATTCAGCATTCGCTGTGCTATGATCGGCGTCAAATAAATGGAGGTATACAATCCCACACCGGTAACAAGCGTTAGTATAACTGCTATACTGAGTGATTTATAACGAAGAATCCGGAGATTTACGACAGGGTTGGGAATGCGTAGTTGCCAAAGAATAAAAGCTGTAAGCGTTATGATCGATAACACGGTCAGAAAAATAATATAGCCCGCTGAGAACCAATCGTCGGTCTGGCCTCTTTCCAAAACAGTTTGCAGTGACCCGATGCCTATCACCAGTAATGTTATGCCAAGCCAATCCACATTCGCCACTTTTTGCTTTACTAACGGTTCATAAAGCAGGTAGAAGCACGAAATTGCCGCAGTGATCCCGATGGGAACATTGATGTAGAAAATCCAGGGCCATGAGTAATTTTCGGTAATAAATCCGCCAAGCGTAGGCCCAATTGTAGGCCCGATGAAAATGCCGATGCCAAATAAGGCGCTTGCTGTCGCACGCTTTTCAGGAGGAAACAATTCAAAAACAATCGTAGAAGAAACAGATAACAATGCCCCGCCGCCAAGACCCTGGAGAAAACGAAACGTTACCAGTTCCCAGATACCGGTAGCATTTCCGCAAAGAAAAGAACAGATTGTGAAAAGCACGATGGAACCGATATAATAGTTGCGACGGCCCAGATTATTCACGAGAAAACTCGTCATCGGAATGATAATGACATTGGCAATAGCATATGAGGTGATCACCCAGGACACATCTTCAAGCGTAGCGCCGAGGTTTCCGCTCATGTAGTTCAGGGCCACGTTGACAATTGAAGTGTCGATTAATTCCATAATGGCAGCAGCAATCACGGTTATAAGTAGAATATTTCTTTTTAAAGGGGGTATTTTCATCTAAAGTGTGTATGGGTTGATGTGCAGGGATGCTTATTTATTCATAAAAAGACCGATCGGTTTCTTTTATGACAAATTTTTTTACACTTTGATCCGATTGATAATTTGTTCAACTGAGTCTAATATAAACCCGACTGAAAAATGGTCGTCTGTTGCCCTGCGAATCATAAGCCCCCCTTCGACAATAGAAATGATCGATAATGCGGTTTGCTTTACCGGAGCATCATTCTTGAACTCCCCAGCCAAAATGCCTTTTTGAATCAGCATTTCGAGTCTTTCCCGCCATTGTTGAATAGCTACCGCTGCTTTCTTTTTCAGCGAAGGATTGGTATCATCGGCCTCAACAGCGGTATTCAATATCGGGCACCCACCTTGCTCTAATACACCTGTAGAGATCCCGTACATTTTCGCATAAGCCATCAGGCGTTCGTGATAAGTTGAGGCGTTGCTAACTTCTTTATCGAAAATCTGTTTCACTTGATGGCAATTGTACTCGAAAACTGCCAGTGCTACCTCTTCCTTATTTTCAAAGTTTCCATAAATGCCCCCCTTGCTAAGTCCGGTAACCGCCATCAGATCAGACAATGTAGTCCCGGCATAGCCTTTTTTATTAAATAAATCAGAGGCTCTCTCTACAATGAAAGCCCTGGTTCGATCTGCCTTTGTTTCTCCTGAATTCATGATACAAATATACCGATCGGTATATTATTAAAAAATATTTTATCCCTGTTTTACTTTCAAAT
>DATHLW010000508.1:0-3113 GCA_035487675.1 Mucilaginibacter sp.
TTACCTGCAAACAGAACTGGAAGCTTCTTTTATTTATGAAGACACGCCCGACCAGGAAAAAGCAACCAGCGATCTGAAGAAGGATATGGAGTCGCCTCACCCGATGGACAGGCTCATTTGCGGAGATGTGGGCTTTGGAAAAACAGAGGTGGCCATCCGTGCGGCTTTTAAAGCCGTTGCCGATAGCAAGCAGGTGGCTATTTTGGTACCAACCACCATTCTTGCCGCCCAGCATTATAAAACCTTCTCCGACCGCCTGAAGGGCTTCCCCTGCAATATTGATTATGTGAACCGCTTTAAGTCGAGTAAGCAGATCAAGGACACGCTTGAAAAACTCAAGAACGGCAAAGTTGATATCATCATCGGTACGCATCGCCTAGTAAGCAAGGATGTGAAATTTAAGGACCTCGGGCTGATGATCATTGACGAGGAGCAAAAATTCGGTGTATCCACTAAAGAAAAGCTGAAACAAATGCGCGCTAATGTGGATACGCTAACACTAACCGCTACACCGATACCACGTACACTGCATTTCTCACTAATGGGGGCGCGGGACCTTTCAATTATCTCCACTCCTCCACCCAACCGCCAGCCTGTAGTAACAGAGCTGCATGTATTTAATGATACGCTGATCAAGGAAGCCGTAGAACACGAAATAGATCGCGGCGGGCAGATATTCTTTATTCATAACCGGGTGGCCGATCTGCCACAATTAGGCGGGTTGATCCATAAACTGGTCCCAAAAGCACGGATAGGTATAGCACATGGTCAACTGGAAGGTGACGATCTGGAAGATGTGATGCTCAAATTTGTGAACGGTGAGTACGATGTGTTGGTGGCTACTACCATTATCGAGGCAGGGTTGGATATTCCAAACTCCAATACTATCATTATCAACCACGCGCACATGTTTGGGTTGAGCGATTTGCACCAGATGCGGGGACGTGTGGGCAGGAGTAATAAAAAGGCCTATTGTTATCTGTTGAGCCCGCCATTATCTACACTTACTCCTGAAGCCCGAAAGAGATTAAGTGCAATCGAGGAATTTTCCGACCTCGGCAGCGGCTTTAATGTGGCCATGCGCGACTTGGATATCCGCGGCAGCGGTAATTTGCTCGGAGCCGAGCAGAGCGGTTTTATAGCGGAGATCGGGTTTGAGATGTACCATAAGATTTTGGACGAAGCCATACAGGAATTAAAGGAAGACGAGTTTAAAGGCGTTTTTCCGGATGAAAAGCCACGCCCTTATATTACTTTCACGCAAATTGATACCGATATGGAAATACTCATTCCCGATGAGTATGTAACGAGCATTGCGGAACGTTATAACTTATACACAGAACTTTCAAAGCTTGAAAATGAGGTGGAGCTACAGGCATTTGAGCAACAGTTGTATGACCGTTTTGGCCCCATCCCACCGCAGGTAAAAGATATGCTGAACACCATGCGACTGCAATGGCTGGGCAGGGCCATTGGTTTTGAAAAAATCTCGCTGAAAAAGAATGTATTGCGTGGTTATTTTATCGCCAGCCAGCAATCAACTTATTTTGAAAGCGCTGCTTTCAGGCAGGTGCTGATGTTTGTTCAGAGCAATCCCCGTCGTACAAATTTAAAGGAAGTGAAGAATACGCTTCGGATTAGTATTGATGGGGTGAATAGTATTGATGAGGCGGTTCATTTGCTGGAAGAGATAGCAGCGGTAGCCCATTCAATTTAGTTATCTTTTAGGATTTTCTCTTGGTAAAATACTTCCTTCCGATAAGAGTTGGATGTATAACCGCTAATCTCATTTAAAGGCAAAATAATCTGTGTACGAAATGGTACGCCGAAAATTCTTTCAGGGTTCCAGTCATGGCATTTCGCCAAACCCGCAAAAATAGCATCCTTTAATTGTGGGGCAACATTACCTATAGCATTAAATCCGTCTAAATGCCCATCCTTTTCTATTACAAACGAAACATGCACGGTATCAATTGACATTTTTTTACCTGTCGAGTCCTTTGGTAACTTTATATTGCTACGGAGTACATCCAAAAAAGTAATTGGCCCGCTTCGGTAAGTAGCGCGTTCAATCTCATTGTTGAAAGGATAAGCTTTCCCTGTTTGGTCGTACCCAACAGAAGATAGGATATTGCCCTCTTTATATTGGTATGTATACTTAATTGATGCGGGAATTGAAATACTACCATTCCATTCACCTTCCATACGACCTTTAACAACCTGTCCTTCAAGCTTGATATTTTTGCAACTATCGTCGTATGTTAACCACCGTCCATCGCCATTATTGCAAATTTGATTCCCGCTGGCATCATAACATTCCCAGTACAATGCTTGGTCTCTTAAGATTGAGCTTCCTAAAATGTGTTTATGGCAACTGTAAATTTGTCCATTAGCGTAGTAGAAGTATTCAAGTCCATCTTTATAACCCTTTTGATAGTGAGCGATAGATGCTCTTTTGCCATTTGGGTAATAAGATACATAATCCCCATCAAATAGTACTCGTCCAGTTCTAAGGCTGTTTGCACTTGGATCGCCTTTCCCTACAAATTTTACTTTGCCATTTTTATAAAAGCCTTGAATATTGTAATGATCATCAGTAGAATCCGGCGAAATAATCAGCATAAAATAATCAGCGCTATCAAGGGTATGAACGCTTTGTCCATATCCGTTTATTGTTTTAAAAAACATGATGGCCGTATCTACCGATTTTGTCTTGCTCTTAGCTATGTTTGCAAATAATATGCAGATTATGGAAAGTGAAAAGTATTTTAGCATAAAGGTTAAGGTTATTTATCTTCAATATCAAATATAAAAAATGATAAACATTTTCAACGATTTTTTGAGATTATCTGCATTGTATTTGAAATGATCGAATCTCCAACGGCTTGTGCGGCGGCTATCAAGTTCGTTTCTGTATTTGCTAATGCCGTAGCCATGTCAATAAACTTTGTATTAATAGACAGTAGCACATCAAAATATTTCTGCAATTCCGTATCAGGTTTCAAAGGTACCTTTCCAGCTATGCCGATAACAGGAATGTTTTTTTCTTTCGCCCTCAAAGCTACGCCATAAGGCCCTTTGCCCTGTAGGGTTTGCGTATCTATGCTCCCCTC
>DATHLW010000509.1:0-8365 GCA_035487675.1 Mucilaginibacter sp.
TTTATCAGAACCCTGGTTTGGAACCAGCCGCATCGATATTTTGGCACTTGCTTTTGAAGGCAGCACCGTTTTGGCGCCTTCGCCAATATAGCCACCCCATATACCGTTCACTTCCAGGGTAGGGCGGGTTCCGGTGCGTTCGAAAGTTGAATAACCTTTTTCGCCCCATAAGGCATCTACGCCAAGGTCTTTTTTATATTCTTCCTCATCATATGGGGCATCATTCAATGCCTTACGTTCTTCAGGAGTTAGTTCGATCACATCATCATAAAAACCAGGTATAGTGATATGGTTGTTTTCATCATGCAGAGAAGCGATCATTTTTGCTAAAATTGTAGCAGGATTAGCTACGGCACCGCCATAAACGCCCGAATGCAAATCGCGGTTTGGGCCGGTTACTTCTACTTCCAAATAGGATAAGCCCCTAAGTCCTGTTTCGAGTGAAGGATTTTCCATGCTGATCATTGAGGTATCCGATATCAGCACTACATCCGCTTTCAGTCTCTCTTTATTAGCCTTTACAAATATTCCCAGGTTTGATGAGCCTACCTCTTCTTCGCCTTCTATCATAAACTTAATATTGCAAGGCAGGCCGCCGTTTTGCATCATCAGTTCAAAGGCTTTTACATGCATATAAAATTGCCCCTTATCATCGCATGCACCACGGGCATATATTTTACCATCACGCACCGTCGGCTCAAAAGGAGGGCTTTTCCAAAGCTCTAAGGGATCAGCAGGCTGAACATCATAGTGGCCATAAACCAATACCGTAGGTTTTGACCCATCAACTATCTTTTCACCATAAACAATTGGATAGCCGGCTGTTTCACAGACTTCTACTTTATCAGCACCTGCTTCGCGGAGTTTTTTGGCGACGTGATCCGCTGTTTTTAGTACATCAGGCTTATATTTTGGATCGGCACTAACCGAAGGAAATCGCAATAATTCAAATAATTCGTCTAAGAAGCGTTGTTTATTTTGCTCCACATATTGCCTTATATTTTGCATAGTGATGAATTTGCAGCAAATATAGTTTTTATGGCAATAGCCAAATTGAATAAGTAAAAAAAATACGGAAAATTGCGTACTGGTTTACTAAAACCCAGTAAGAAGGGAGAGTTAAAAAGGCTGTTTTTCTTTTTGGCAGTAAGATATTACTATGTGTTTATAACTATAATAATATCTACCGAATAAAAAATACTGTACAAAGGCTTAAAGACCCTTTCTAAAAGGACTTTAAGCCGGGGTTAATTTTTATCCGGGTAAATGGCGTATAGGTACCGATACTTAATACTTATACTACCCCTCAATCAGCATACCTGTTTGATTTGCTGACATTTAATGGCTTAACTAATCTAATTAGTCAGCAGTACCTAATTGAGTTCTGTCACTGATGTGCTGCTTCATTTTTCTTGCGTCAGCAGTACCTAATTGTGTTCTGTCGTCAGCAGTACCCAGTTGAGTTCTGTCATCAGCAGTACCCAGTTGGGTTCTGTCATCGGCAGTACCTAATTGTGTTCTGTCAGCAACAGCACCGCTTTTTACCGAATCAGACTTCGTTGTAAACGATGATAACGTTGCAATAGTCGCGACAAGAAGAGCACCAAGGATTACTTTTTTCATGTGAATGTTAATTAATAATGGTTATAGAATTTGGTGGTTAATAAATGCATTTTATGTTTACACTTAGATGACAAAAGCCTTGATCTCCGACAAATCCGGAGGCCTAAGGCGTTTTTCATCTAGGTATTTGTTCCTTCAGAATTAATTAAAAAATACTTCTGTTTTTTTTAATTATATAAACTATATAAATAACTAATAACCTGTTTTTTATCGATTTTTTACATTTTTCATATTTTTTTGACCTTTTTTATGGGAAATTGATAAAAAACCTTAAAAAAATGCCTAAAAAATCTATTAAAAATCGAATTATAATAAGCTAATAGCTAGCTATTTATAGTCCTCAACTAAAGTAACTACACAAATATAAACATGTTTTTGATAATTAAAAATTTTAGTAAAAAAATATTTAACGCATCTTTTTAATGACTTTCCCGTATTAGGGACTTAGCACAGCTTCAGGTCTGTTCAGTATTAATGAAAAAAGCTTACTTATTACTTCTACTAATTCTATTCATTCCTTTCATCAGGGTGTTTGCTGATGTGTCTATTGATGGTAATCAGGATACGGCGCAGGTGAACTTGTTGAACAAACAGGGGTTTAGTATCCGCCTGACAGACCACGAACAAACTTTAGCAAAAGCTCAGCAGGCGCTTGACCTGGCACAAAAACTGAATTATACAAATGGAATAGCTGAGGCTTACCGTATATTAGGGATAGGGGAGGCTTATGCGCGAAATAGTGCAATGGCAATAGCCGATTATTTAAATTCGCTATTATATTTTAAGCGTGCTAATAATTTACTTGGCCAGGCAAGTGTTTACAATAATATAGGTAACCTGTATTTGGAAATTGACTATGATGAGTCATTGGTGTATTTGCAAAAAGGCCTGAATATCGCTCAGAAATTAGGCAATGATAAACTGATCGCGAAAGCCTATTTGAACATGGGGAACGTATACCAACGGAAAAAGAACTTTTCCAGATCTTTAGATTACTATAACAAAAGCCGTGTTCTACTTGAAAAACTTAATGATGACCCCGCTAACACAATTAACATACTTCAAAACATCGGGGTTATATATTACAAACTGAAGCAGTATGACAAGGCAGAGCAACTATTGCTTGAAGCCAATAAGGAAGCAAAAAATAAAGACTTAAATACTTCTATCGGAAAAATTGATTTGACGCTCTCCTCATTGTACCTTGAAAATAAGAAATACACCGAAGCGGCAAAGTTTTTAGAAGAAGGGGTAGGGTATGCGGAGGCAACAAAGGACGAGGATCTGGAAGCAGATTTTACTTATAACTCTTATCAGCTTGCATTCCATAAAAAGAATTACGAGCAGGCATTGTCTTATTTGCATACTATTTATGTAAGGGACAGTACGCTGCAAACAAATATGCTTGCATCGGACTTGGGTTTGATGAAAAAGCAACATGATCAACAGGAAAAGCAAAGAGAAACAGAGTTGATTATCGAGCGCCAGAAAAATGACCGCGTTAAGTTTTGGTGGGCAGTATCGGGCTCCGGATTGCTGCTTATAGTAATTGCATTATTGTTTGGTAATGTGAAGCGTAAGGCAAAAACCAATGCAAGGCTCACTGAATTGAATAGTGAAGTTTCGAGACAGAAAGATAACCTTGACCGTATTAATCATCACCTGGAAGAAATAATAGATGAGCGTACCCGCGACTTACAGATCAAAAACAAAAAGCTTTCAGAATACTCATCTTATCTGTCACATCAGATACGCGGGCCTATTGCTACTCTTAAAGGTTTGATGAACCTGGAGAAAGAGGGCCTTGTCGATCAGCAGGAATGTATTAACATGATGAACAAGTGTGTATCGGATATTGATGATAAGATCATTGATATGACTGATATTCTTCATGATCCTAAGCGCACCGGTTTCTAATAGGTCATTAGTCACTGGTCAATAGTCATTAGTATTAATTCGAAAGTATTTTATTTTCCAAAATCTTTGCGCTGAACTTAGAACATAAGACTCAGAACTAAATTACGGCCATGTGGTATGTATTTGAGCCTCCAATAAACCGAGATATGCACAATACCAGGATATCATTTGTAATACAAGCAGGTCGCGGTGCCTTTTATTATAGCCCTCAGTTTCAAAGGCAAGAGTTTCGTCGCCGGCGGTAACAAAGTACCTTACTTCGCCTCTCTTCGGCCTGAATTTTGAGTTTAAAAGATCGAACACTTTGATCTTTAATTTGCTTTCAGGATCGTGGATGGTTTCCTTTTTTAGGGTGCCATTTTTCGGGATAGAAATCAGATAACTAAACATCACAAATTCGATATAAGTACTTGTGTGCGCTGCAAACCTGACTCCAAAAAATAATATTAGTAGAATTTATTCAATAATTCTATCTGTATTTGATCGGTGGTCAATCTTTAATATTTCTAATTAATATTGTTTCCTTGTATTTAAAATAACAAAATAAGCCCCTCATCATTTATTGTATAATAAATGCTAATTCGAGCTTAAAATGTAGGTTTTACTAAACAAACCTGTCATTAGCTGGCCATTGAACCTTTGTTCCGAAGTTCTTCATACAACTCAATCACTTTACGTTGCAGGGTTGCGATTTCGCTTTCCCGGTCACTTAGTTTCTTTTGAATAAGATTTAAGTGTGAAGGTGCCACTTCGGCCTGTTCGTTGTCAACTGTAAGTAATTGAACTATGCTAACTTCGTAGATGTTCGCGATTTGTTCAAGGCGTGATAGGTTGACATCGGTAACACCGGTTTCAATTTTTGAAAAGGCAGGGATTGAAATACCCAGGCGACTGGCTATATCTTCCTGGCTCCAGCCGTGCTGATGGCGTAAGATTCTGATGCTTTTGCCGATTGATTTGTTTGCATGTCTTTTGTTTGGATCGCTCATAATTCAACTTGTTAAATTGTTTAAGGGTACGAATCATGATCCAAACTGTGTGCCATATTTAATTTACACTTAATTAAAGTATTATTACGTATAAAGCAATTTTGTTTCGGGTAGTATTGGGGAAATATTTCTACAAAATAGAAATATTTGTCATGTAATTTTAACCAATTCTCAATGAATTAATGTAATTGGAAATACTTATTTAACCTGCTTGTTTATTAAACAAGGCAATAAACAATTAGTTAATAATTTATAGTACGCGAAGTTTGGCAAATTTTAGCAAGAGTTGTTTCTGTCCAATCTCTTTGAAGAAAATGGTAGCTTTTACATCAGGTTTATTGCCTTCAAGGCTAATTACTTTGCCAAATCCAAAGCGTTCATGCTCTACTTCCATCCCGACTTGCAGGTTACTGGTATCCGACGGAGCAAAGCCTGCAGAGGGTATATGAGCCTTTGCTAAAATAGATGTTGTTTTAACTGTTGCGGCGGGTTTGGGTTTCGAGAAGGTATCGTTGCTGCGCTTGTTCCAGGTATTGCGCTCATCATCAAAAAATGGATTGCTGGTGCTGGGGGCAGGTTTTGCGGTAAAGTCCAACTCCAGGTAACGTGCATCTATCTCATCCAAAAAGCGGCTGGGTTCGCAGCTGATCAATGTGCCGAATTTAAACCGTGATGTTGCATAGCTAATGTTCAGCTTGCGTTCTGCACGGGTAACGGCTACATAGAACAAGCGTCTTTCCTCTTCCAGGTCACTGCGCGAATTGAGTGACATTTGCGAAGGGAAAAGATTTTCTTCGAGCCCTACAACAAATACCTGCGGAAATTCAAGGCCTTTGGCAGAGTGTATGGTCATCAAAGAAACAGTATCCGCGTCTTTATTGTCGGTCTTATCATCATTGGTCAGCAGGGCTACATCCTGCATAAAAACCTCAAGGCCTTTTTCTTCGATATCTTCTCTTTCAGAAAACTCTTTGATACCATTCAATAACTCCTGGATATTTTCGTACCGGTTAAGTCCCTCAACGGATTTATCCTCGTAGAGGTCCTTTAATATGCCGGAGTGTTGTGCAATATGCAGGGCCGCGTCATAAGCCGACTGTGTCCTGGTGATCACCTGGAAACTCTGGATCATGGTAGCGAACACACCAACTGATGCTGAACTGCGGCCATCCAGGTATTTTGAAGGATTGATTACCACTTCCCACACACTGACCATATGCTGATCAGCGCTGAGAATGATCCTGTCAACCGTAGTGTCGCCTATGCCGCGGCGCGGATAGTTGATTACCCTTTTTAGCGCCTCTTCATCACTTGGATTGATGGTCAGCCTGAAATAAGCGATAAGGTCCTTAATTTCCTTACGTTGGTAAAATGACTGGCCGCCATATATTTTGTAAGGGATGTTCAGTTTGCGCAACGCCTCCTCCATTGAACGAGACTGAGCATTGGTGCGGTACAGGATAGCAAAGTCGTGCCATTTCATGCCACGGGTTGATCTTTCCTGCATGATATTCTCGGCGACGATCTTGCCTTCCTCATTATCGCTGAAGGCGCGCATTACCTTTATCTTATCACCTTCCTCTTTTTCGGAAAATACATTCTTTTTAAGTTGTTCCTTATTATTGGCAATAATGCTGTTGGCAACATTTACAATATTTTGGGTAGATCGGTAATTTTGTTCCAGCTTGAACACTTTCAGGTCAGGATAGTCCTTTTCAAAATTCAGGATGTTCTGGATATTAGCCCCGCGGAAGGCATAAATACTCTGAGCATCGTCGCCTACTACACAAATGTTCTCATTAACTGCGGCCAGTTTTTTTACAATCAGGTATTGCGAAAAGTTGGTGTCCTGGTACTCATCCACCATCAGGTATTTAAACTTATGCTGATATTTATTCAGCACATCAGGATAGTTTTTGAGCAGCTCATTGGTTTTAAAAAGCAAGTCGTCAAAATCCATCGCCCCGGCACGGTAACAGCGTTTGGCATAAGTCTCGTAGATAACACCCAGTTGCCCGCGGCCTGATGAGAAATCATCTGCCTGTATCTGTTCGTTCTGCTGGTATTCCTGCCAGGATATCAGGTTGTTTTTAGCACCTGAGATACGGTTATAAACAAAGTTTGGATTATACAGCTTATCATCCAGGCTCATCTCTTTCAAAATGGTCCTGATCACACTTTTGCTATCGTCGGTATCGTATATCGTGAAATTATTGGGATAGCCTATCTTATCGGCCTCTACACGCAGTATTTTAGCAAATACGGAGTGGAAAGTACCCATCCAGATATTTTTGGCCTCAGCGCCTACTACATGCATAATACGCTCACGCATTTCTTTGGCGGCCTTGTTGGTAAAAGTGAGCACCAGTATATTAAAAGCATCAACCCCGCTGGCAACCAGGTGCGCCACCCGCATGGTAATCACCCTTGTTTTGCCCGAACCTGCACCCGCAATGATCATTACCGGTCCTTTTGCCTGCAATACTGCATCACGTTGGGCCGGGTTTAATCCCTTTAAATAATCCAAAATCTTGTCCTCTTTTCTGAATTGGCGAAGTTAATTTTTTAGGGCGAAAGGTGAAAGGAGAAAAGGCGAAAGGTTTTAAAAGCCGGCTCAGAAAAATAATCCTCTTCCCTTGGACCTATCGATTATAATCGGCTAAACATTCAAATGTTGAAAAGTAACTAGTGTATAATCAAAAAAGTCATAATTTTTTTACTAAATTCGTTAGCAATAGGCCCCGTTAGTACGATATAGCATAATAAGACTATAATGTATAAGAGATGGTGGTTATTGTGTTTGGACTTTTAGATAAAGTAGTAAAATGAAAGAGGATGAAAAAAATGACATGCCTGTTTTTGTTAAAAAGCTTTCTGAATTAAATAGTTTTCACAAAGAAGGTTGGTGGATAGAAAATAACTTAAATGTTATGCGAGAAAAATTGGCTCTCGTAGAATCTTTAGTTTATAGACCTGTAACTAATAAAAATTTTAACACTGCTATTAGGGCTATTCATTTTATGGTGGATAAGATACCATTGATGATAAATTATATGGATCCTGTAATGATAGTTCGAGCGCGGCCGAACTATGGCGAATTATTTTCGGAACAAGCCGATATTTCCTATAATTCGAAAAATCCAGAAAAAATTTCTGCTGGAAGGTTTAATAGACCATTAGAACCGCTTTTTTATGGAGCATTGGCCGTTGACAATCCAAAGACAGATAATGTGTTGGCGTCGACCCTAGAATGTTGTAAGGAATTACAGGATGATGAAAGACCACCAGCTGTGCAAGATATTACTATTGGACGTTGGTTTGTAACACAGAGCTTCCCTGTAGTGAATCTATGCTTCGATGAGAAACACCTTGCAGGTAATAAAGGCATTAAGGATGCAACTGAAATGTATTTATCTGAATTGAAAACTTTTTTCTCAAATGAAACATATAAGTTCATTCTTCAGTTTATGAAATTTTTTTCGGAATTAAGTTGTTCTATTGACGAGAGTAAAAATTATTATTATATTCTTAATGCTTTCTTTTTTGCGATACGATACTACTATGCTCATACCCGAAATACGCCAATTCCTGGAATAATTTACCCCAGTGCAATGACTGGAGCTCAAGGGTTAAATATCGTACTTGTCCCTCAAGCTGTGGATCGATTCCTTTATTTAGATTTAGTTGTAATGTATAGGTTTGTTTTGGTAAAAAGCACTAAACAATATGTAGCCGATATCTGTAGCAATTTTGTTCCCGTTAAAAATAAGAAGTTCACTATAACTGGATTTCACCCCTCTGGAGATAAGAATCGAGTTTTTTATTATTAAATGCCT
>DATHLW010000510.1:0-5455 GCA_035487675.1 Mucilaginibacter sp.
ACATTGTTTTCCCAGACCGGTGACCCGATAAGCGAAAGGATGATATTTGTGAAGAATCCTGACATGGCCGATCTCACATTGACCAGCAAAAAAAGCACTTATGGAAAACGCGAAAGGGTGTCTTTTACCGTAGCAGCTAAAGATAAAGGAAATGATGTGGAAGGGCACTTTTCGGTATCTGTGATTGATGAAAGTAAAGTGCCTGCAGATGAAAACAACGAAACAACAATATTAACCTATTTGCTATTGAGTTCGGAGCTGCGGGGCTATATCGAGCAGCCCAATTATTACTTTCTGCAAAACTCAGATCAAACAGTTGCCGATTTGGATGCATTAATGCTTACCCAGGGTTACCGCCGTTTTACATGGAAACAATTGCAGAACGACCGTGATGCGGTTTTTGCTTATGTCCCGGAGAAAACGCTCGAAATAAGTGGTACTGCAAAAACAGCTGCCGGCATACCTGTCAGAGATATGGATGTTATGTTGTTAACTACCAACCGTAATAGCATGTTAGGCGATAGAACGGATAACAACGGGAAATTCAGGTTTGCAAATTTGCCGCCCATTGCCGATAGCACAGTATTGTCACTCCAGGCCACAGGATCAACAAAAACAAAGAATACAACAATGTTTACATTAGATGCCGATAAACCCGGACCTGCTGTGCAAGAAAAAAAAGAGCCTGGTTTACAAACGGATGTAAATAAAGGTATGGCTACCTATTTAAGCTATAGTAAGGCAATTCCAAATACAGGAATAGCTCAAAATACTTCTTATAAATATAATGCAAAGAGTACAGCTAAGGCGCAGAATGCTTTATTGAATGATAAGAACAATTATGAATCTTCAAATCTTGGGGGCTCAGGGCATGCCGACCAGGTGATCCGGGGTGACCAGATCAAAAATGCAACAAGTCTCTCAACGGGATTAAGCGGCCTGCTTCATGGCATTAATTTTGTTAATGGCGTCCCATTCAACAATGTTAGTACAGTATTTATAAATGGAGTTTCTGTTAAGGATCCTATGTATGTTATTTTGGATGGCTCTCCGTTAAATCTGGGCCAGGGGGGTATTGATGCTATTAACCCATTATCAGTACAAACCGTTGAGTTGTTAGAGGGGGGAAATGCTACAATATATGGTGTCAATGGGGGGGCGGGGGTTTTGGTGATCACATCTCGCAAGAATGCATCCCCCGGAAATACGTCGGGCACTGCATTAGGTACACTATCATTCAAGACACGGGGCTTTTATATAGCGCGTGAGTTTTATTCACCTAAATACGAGAATAAAACTGCAGGCAATAAGCCCGATCTTCGCAGCACCATATTCTGGATTCCGGAATTGGTGACCAATAAAGATGGCATCGCTAATTTCGAATATTATAATTCCGACGGACAGGGCACTTACCGGGTTGTAATAGAAGGGATAGACAGTAATGGTAATATTGGCCGCCAGGTTTATCGTTACAAAGTGGAATAGTTAAAATCGTCTGCCAATGATCATTTTAATAATTGCGCGATCGGCACTGCTCGTCAGGCCCCATCCAAATCCGGCGTTAAACTCCCAGTTAGCATTGAAGCTCAAATCTGTCGCCAGGAACAATTGATGGTCCTGCTGCTTTATCGGATCATAGTGAAAAAACGGCCCTGTGCTGCCATAATATTCGATGCCCAATGCGACGACCTTAGAAATGTCGTAACTCTGCTTAAAGTTGGGTGAAAAAATCAACCCCCTGTTTGCATCCGGGCCGGCAAAACTTTGATCTACAGTCGGGTTAAATGCAAAGTACCATCCGCCCCATTTTTTATCAATGATCGGCCTTATTTCAAGAGTGCTGGTGTTAGGGGAAAACGCTGCTTTTTGAAATCCGAATTCGGTAGATAAACTTATGCCAACAGGCCAGTGCCAGCTTTCCGGAACAGCCACCCGGGGGCGTATGTGCGAGCCTACATAAGCTGTACGGCCATCGCTGCCTATTGAATTAAAGAAGTAAAAACCGGTCTCGAACCAGGGGGTCCACCCGTGTGTGATCTCAATAGTTTCGTGAACAACGTGATTGGTCGGTAATTCGCCATCAATGGTCGTTTTACTGCCATCAATAGTATAGTTACTATGTAACTCGAGCATGGTATGCCCTTTTTCAACAGTTTCGGAGCCGTAAACCTGTATCTCGTAATTATCCTGTGCTTTTGCATCAAGAATTGTAAGTATCAGTATAAAGCTAAGTAAAACAGATATTCGCATAGTATAGTTTGCAGGTCTCAAACCTAAAAAATTAATCAGATGATGCTTTATGTTTTAGGTAATAAAACTATTACTTAAAATTGAAGCAATCCTGAATTTATCAGAAGAAATAAGTAAAACAGTTTTGTAACAGATTCCTTGTTTATTTTAATACCGAAAATATAACCTAAAAATTCATATGGCACTTATTGAACCTGTAAAAAAAGGACTAACTGATTCCACGCCGCTAAAAAAATATTCTGCACCCTTGCGTTTATGGCATTGGCTCAGTGCAATAGTTATCTCAGGATCATTACTCACGGTATTGGCAGACAGCACCATTACTAATGGGCGTACAAATGCCGGAATAATCCAAAAGTCATTATCCGAAAAAAGTATTTCTGTTTCCCCGGATCAGGCGCGGGGTGCTGCTCATGAAATAAGTGATAAAGTATGGGAGTTGCATACTTATTTTGGCTATACGTTAGCTGCGCTATTTGTTTTTCGTTTAATACTGGAGCTTTTTCAGCGTGCCGATCAAAAACTGATCAGGAATATAAAAGCTGCCTATGAGCAACATGTAGTATTAAAAAAGAACCGGGAAACAGCAAAGCATGAATTGGTGGTGAAGTCTTTATATTTTACATTTTATACATTGCTTTTGATAATGGCGGTAACCGGAATGTGCCTGGCTTTTGAAGACGATATAGAAGCCTTAAAAAAGATACATGCCATTCGCGAGATACATGGTTTTTGTATGTACCTTATCCTTGCTTTTATTGTTGTTCATTTGGCCGGTGTATTTTTAGCCGAAAGAAGAGGCAGTAAGGGCATTGTATCGGACATGATCAATGGGGGTAGCACCGGAGAATAATTATTTGGTGATCAGATACACACTATCCAGAACGCTTTCTCTTGTAGCGGCATTGACAAATTTGGGCAAGATGTTTTCCTGCGGATAATTGGGGAATGCGCTCAAAACTTTGAAACCGGCATGCTGCTGATTTAAAATATCAATAGATAGCTTTCTGGCATAAAATACAGAATGAGGCGGAGGATTAAAGTTTTTAAAACTATCCAGCGGAATATAGTTTATCGGCCTTTTTGAATAGAACTGGAAAACATTATTCTCAAACCGGAGCGAGTAAAGATGGTACCCATCAAATGAATCCCGGTTTATATAGTTTGCCGCTTTTATTTGCCCGTTATAATCAGCCATTATGCTGTAGAAAACAGTATTCAGGTAAAAATTGGCAAACAAAACTGCAAGGCAGGTGAGGAAAAAAGCACGTAAATGCGGCTTGCCTATCTTAGGAATGGCAATAAAAAAAACTCCGGCAGCCAGTATCGCGCAATCGATCAGAAAGAATAATAGAAGATCTTCGGGTTTTGCAAAATAGTTTATAACAAAAGTGATCACTATAAATGCGGCTGAGTATATGTACAAGCTGATCTGCCTTATGGCTATTCCAACGCGCCTGAGTGGCTTGAAACAAAAAGGAGCTGTGATAATTGCGAAAAGCGGGAAGATAGCATTGGTATAAAAAGGCAACTGAAAGCGTGACAAAGAGAAAAGGATCAGCAGGAGTAAGCCACCACTGATCGTATAATATTCGACAAGTCGCTTCCTGAACAATATCCTTCTGATGTTTTTGTAAACGGCGTAATAAAACAAAAGGCACCAGGGTGCAAAAGCCCATAGCAAGGTGTGCAGGTAAAAGATCGGGTCGCCTGATTTTTTTTGAGTGATAGGGCCATTATTTACAAAGCGCCCGAATTGACTATCCCATAAAAACCATTTAATACCCGATACCTGATGTCTATAAAAAACCGTCTTCTCCGGGTGCATATCAAACTGTGTGTACAACGCATAAAATTCAGGAAGCGTAAATATCAGTGTAAGTAAACCCAGGAATAGCCATTTTAACTGAAATATTGACTTGAGCTTTTTCTGAAAAAAAAGTTGTCCGAATAGCGCGCCATAAATAGCTACGATAACGAATATGCCTTTGGTCATAATGGCACATGCCGTTAAAAGGGCGCCTAACAAGAGGTCTGCGTAAGTATAACGTTCTTCCAAACAACTTATATGGTATATGCTTCCTACTACAAGGGCCATCAGGTATGGTTCGGCGCGTACATCTGTATTCAGCATAATTACATGCTGTGAGGTGGCTACTATTAAAATAGCTATCCAGGCAATTTGCTCGTCGTAATATTTTTTGCTGAAAAGAAAGGTGTATCGCAGGCTCAGCAAAAAGAAAAGCAGGGCAGGCAAACGGTAAGCCCAAACAGATACCCCAAATATCTTGAAACTAATCAGCACCATCCAAAACGGAAAGTGGGGTTTGTCCAGCCAGTCCTGGTCGTAAGTAAATAAGTCAAAAAAGCTTTTGTGGTATAAAAGGTTTTTTGATATGGACGCATACAGGCCTGGGTCGTCAGTAAAGAACCTTTGATTGAAGCCTGCGAAATTAACCGCAAGCGCAAGTACAAACAGCAATATAAAGTAAGGCTTATAACCGTCTTTCATTCAGATAGCAAAAATACTGGCTTAGATAGCTATTGCCAGGCATCCAAAAGTACGTTGTTTATGTTTAAGATAATAATTGAAGCGCAAACTGTAACCGAACAGATACAAAAATACCTTCCCGAAGAGGAAGGTACTTCAAAGCTTTTAATTTTGATAATATTTGGTTTAGCTTAATTAAGCTGAGGGCCAGTAATCTTTAAATTTCTGCTCCTGATGCCGTCAAAAACACTTTTCATCATCGGCTTGGTAATGTAATTAGTTACAAAAGGGTAACCTTTTGACCGGTTAATATCCATCTGAAAAATAGAAGAGGAGACGATGTATATCTGGATATCTTTTCTGAGAGTTTGATAAATTCTCTGGAACCCGTTCAGGAAATCCCAGCCACTGTTGCCGGGCATATACAGGTCGAGAAATATATAATCAGGAAGTGCACTAATCTTCATCCGGTTTTCTTCCAAATAATCAAGCACAAGCTTGCCATCAAAAGTGTAGGTTGTTTCTTTAGCCAACTCATTTTTGGTTAGCATAAATTGTACGATCTTGTGATGGATCGGATCGTCATCAATGATTACAAGTTTTGACATGATAGTTTAGATTAGGTGCAACAATTGTGTTTTAAGGTCGTATAAATATATAGTTTTTAGATTGGGTAACTAACATCATATTGGGAACGTTTTGCCCCCTAACGAT